>JAAHHL010000621.1 GCA_010672185.1 Caldora sp. SIO3E6
TCTCGCAATCCTTTGGTAAAGTTACGGGGGGCTTTCGGTGGCTTGCGCCTAGCCGCATCCTACTATCAGGAGCTTTGGCAAAATCAGGGGTTGATTCGACGGGGTTGGCAGCGAGCTAAAAGATTTAACCCAGAGGCTCGCGTGATAGTGGGTGGTGGTGCTGTGAGTGTTTTCTATGAGCAGCTGGGCAATCAACTACCAGCGGGTACGATTATTTCCGTTGGGGAAGGGGAAACTCTATTAGAAAAGCTGCTTCGGGAGCAAGATTTTCGGGATGAGCGTTGCTATGTAGTGGGAGAAGCAAAGCCACGCGATCGCTTGATTCACGAATGGCCAACTCCGATTGAAAAAACTGCCTGTAACTACAACTATATCGAAACTATCTGGCCAGAATTTGAGTATTATCTGCAAGAGCAAGACTTCTACATCGGAGTCCAAACCAAGCGTGGTTGTCCCCACAACTGCTGTTACTGTATCTACACAGTAGTCGAAGGAAAACAGGTGCGCATTAACCCCGCAGACGAAGTTGTGGCAGAAATGCGCCAACTATACAACCGGGGAATCCGTAACTTCTGGTTTACCGATGCTCAGTTTATCCCTGCTCGTAAGTTTATTAATGATGCCATTGAACTATTGCAAAAAATCCTAGACTCTGGTATGGAGGATATCCATTGGGCTGCCTACATTCGGGCAGATAACCTCAACCCAGAACTATGCGAGTTGATGGTAAAAACTGGGATGAACTACTTTGAAATTGGTATTACTAGTGGTTCTCAAGAACTCGTGCGAAAGATGCGGATGGGTTACAATCTACGCACAGTCTTAGAAAACTGCCGCGATTTAAAAGCAGCAGGCTTCAATGACTTGGTTTCTGTCAACTACTCTTTTAATGTCATAGATGAACGACCGGAAACCATTCGTCAGACTATTGCCTACCACCGAGAATTGGAGCGCATTTTTGGAGTTAAGCAAGTTGAACCAGCAATCTTCTTTATCGGTTTACAACCTCACACTCACTTAGAACAGTATGCCTTGGATCACAAGATTATCAAACGAGGTTATAACCCAATGAGTTTGATGCCTTGGACAGCGAAAAAACTCCTGTGGAATCCAGAGCCCTTAGGTTCCTTTTTTGGAGAAGTTTGCCTGCAAGCTTGGCGACAAAATCCCAATGATTTTGGTCGTGAAGTAATGAAAATTCTCGAAGAGAGACTCGGTTGTGCTGATTTAGAGGAAGCCCTAACTGCTCCCATTATATCTAAGCAGGAGGCAGGAGGCAGGAGGCAGCTGGTAGGTAGTAGGTAGCAGTGTTGTAAGATAAATTTTTAATTTGTTTTATAGCAGTTCTCGAATCCGTGAGGTACATCTCTTATTCCCAATTCCCAATTCCCAATTCCCAATTCCCAATTCCCCAAAACATAGTTATTGGTTATTTGTTACTAATTGTTGTTACATCGCCAGACCAAACAAACAACCAATAACAAACAACAAACAACAAACAACCAATAACAAACCATGCTCAAAGATTCAATTTTACAAAAACTAGATACAGCTCATAGAGGTGGCAAAAGACCTCTGAATTTTGGAGTTTATTACAAAAACACACTGATAGCTCTGTGCCATGCCTTGGAAGACTTTATTCTTGAGTCTGACAGTGCCCCAGTAATGATTACTGCCTTCCAACAGGGTAAGTGGTATTTACAAGAAGCAGACCGTTATGGAAACATAGCCCAGAAGTCATCTCAAGTGGTAATTATGGCAACCCGTGATACTGGCTTTGCTGAGCACCCCACTTCTCAGCGCTCCAATGTTGCCTTAGTCAGCCTCGAACCCTCTGATCCCGTGGCTCAAGAGTGGCACTTAATGATTCTGTCTCCGAAATACACTGCAATGGTCTTATGTCAAGAGTTGTCGGAGTCGGATTATGGTTCTCAGGGACAACCGGAGCAAGATATAGAGCGGAAGTTTTATGGCTTTTGGACTTTTGAGCCCAACATGGTATTGGAAGCAGTGGAGATGGCGATCGCTCACATTGGCAGTTATGATCAAAACTTGGAGAAAGCCTTAACTAAACGAGTACAGCAAATTACCGCTGCTGTCACCGAAGAACAAGATGATCTAGGGGTAGTGGTACAACGGGTAGTAGATTATCTTCAAGATAGTCAAAAGAACTTATCCCAACTGGGAGAGACTAATCCTAATACCTCAGATTTCTATCAACAGGCATTAGATGAAAACCTGATTTCTAATGAAATGCAAGCCTTTTTACGAATGGCTCAGTTAATTGATCAGGCAAACGCAGTCAATCCGATGGTAGCAGCAGAAGTAGCAGCCCTCTCAGAAGCAATGGGACAACTATTAGATTTACCAGCTTGGCAACTAAAACGTCTGCGTCTTGCTGGTTTGTTGCATGGATTGGTTCCTTCCCTAGGTACAGAGATTGTTTCTGAGGATGACGGACCTAGTTGTCCCTTAGTTTCCGGGGTACAAGCATTACGAGCCATGCCCCAGCTACGAGCCATTGCTCAAATCATTACTCATCAAACTGAGCGGTGGGATGGTACAGGTATTCCTGCTGAGTTAGCTTATGATGCTATTCCCTTAGAGTCAAGAATTTTGGGGCTGATTACAGAGTTTCAGCGGCACATCAATCAACAGCGGATATCCCCAGCTGGAGAAGATACACTGGCTCCAAGTCACGAAGAGAATTTGTCTCAAGCTTTGGCGGAGTGTCAAGCACTCTCAGGAAAAGCATTTGACCCCAAATTGATTGATGCTTTGGGTTTGATGGTGATGGGAATGCAACAGGGTATGAACCTACAGGCAACTCAACCAAAAATTGCCTCAGGGATGTGGTTAATTGACTCCCACATGGATGAAGAGGTGAAATTGGGAATTGGGAATTGAGAATTGAGAATTGGGAATTGGGAATTGGGAATTGGGAATTGGGAATTGGGAATTGGTAGGGGCGGGTTTAGGGTCACCCTTAACGTATAAGACGACAATCTTGATACAAAACCCGCCCAAACGATAACTGAGGATCTTGGGAATTGTTAACTGTTAATGGAAAATAATAATGGAAATAGAGGCAATTAAGGCGGGAAAACTGAAGCAAGTACCAGGGGCAGATTTAGAAGAGGAAGACTTTTCTGGCTGCCAATTGCAGCGAATTAATCTTGCTGGTGCTAACCTTGTGGGAACGAATTTTGCCAATTCCAATCTCAATGGTGCTCGTTTAGATGGTGCTAACTTAATCGGTGCTCATCTGATAGCAGCTGACTTGCGGGCAAACTTGTTAGGAACTAACTTGATGCAAGCTGACTTGAGTGGTGCTGATTTACGAGGTAGTAACCTCCGAGGTGCTAATTTAATGGGAGCGAAGCTGACTAAAGCATCTTTGGCTGGCGCTTTTCTGAGTGGAGTAAATTTGATGGGAGTCAACTTGCAAGGGGTCGATTTTCGGGGCGCTGACTTGCGGGGAGCCAATCTCAACGGTGCAAATTTGCAAGGAGTGGACTTTTTTCAAGCAGATTTACAAGGAGCCAACTTGAGCGAAGCCAATTTGGAGGAGGCAGATTTGCGGGGGGCGAATTTGGCTGGAGCAAATCTAACTGGGGCAAATCTGCTCTGTGCAGAGTTGGATGGTACAAAGTTAGATGGAGTCAATCTGGAGCGAGCTTGTTTAGTTGGGACTTCTGTAGCAGAAATAGCTTCTTGAACTTCTGCTCATTAGTTCAGTTACTTGTGGAACAGGCATCTTGCCTGTCATTTACATTGAAGTAGAATCAATAATTGAAGAAGCGATCGCTTTTCTGGTGTCCCCTTGAGCTGAGAGCTGGCTTAATTATACAATAAAAAGAAATTCCTCGCGCTGTAAGCGTATGACAAACTAATGGAGTTAAGATTAAGGGTTGCCTCATTTTTAAATTGAAGAAATTGCTCAAGAAATTGAGAAAATTGTCGATAATTTCAACAATTTTGAATGCTACCAATGTGCTAAAGCAATTCTCAAGTGGTTAAAATAAAATCAAATTAAGAGAACGGTGATTAGATTAAGAACTAAATATGATGAAGATTTTATTGTCAGTGCACGCTTGGAAAACTTGGGAATAACTGAATCAATTACAGATAATGGTACTCATTATGGAGTAGAAGTTCAGGGGATAATTTTTGCTAATTTTACAATCAATGGAATGTCTAGAGAAGATTGGTTGAATGATTTCCACTGTCCCAGTGAACAATTTATAATTGAGGAATTGGAAGATTTGTAAAGGTGTTTTCAGGAGAGTAAATTAAGATGAGTGGATTATATGAAATTATACAAAAAATCAAAACCAGACCAGGAGTGTATATTGGAAAACCTGCCATTAACGATTTGTTCATGTTTCTGGTAGGCTATAAAACAGCTAGACGAGAATTAGGAATTGAGCTTAGTCAAGAAGAAAAAGAATTTCAACGAGAATTTCAACATTGGTTACAAAAAAGATTTGAAGTGCGAACAGTTAATTCCTGGGCAAATATTATTCGGTTCTATACCCATGACGAAAAAGAGGCTTTTGACTATTTTTTTAAATTGCTGGATGAATTTTTGCAGCGAGACAAGAGTTCGGAAAGAGAAGAGCTCAGCTTAACTAAGAGCAATAATCACAGCGACTCACTTGACCAATCAAAATTAGAAGAAGAAGCACTCTGCGATAGTGACAGCCTGAAGATGGCTGATACAAATTTACAAAAAGCGGGAAGCAGGGAATAGGAGAGAGATTATAACGGGTGAGCTTTCAAAAGGTGTGGGGAGTGTGGGGAGTATGGGTGGTGTGGGGAGATAGAGATACAAAGGAGAACTTATGAGCTTTTGAACACTTAGGCGATAGATCCCACGCCCTATTTCACCTCACCCGATTATAACGGAAGTAGTAAACCCAGCTTCAGTATCAACTGTATGTGTATACTAAAATTCTTCCCTCTTAATCAACCAATTGCAGGGCAATTGCTGGCATCACCAATCCCCTGGTTATG
>JAAHHL010000622.1 GCA_010672185.1 Caldora sp. SIO3E6
TGCAAACCTTAGAATCTTCAGAGCTAGATACTCATCCCCACATACATTTACTCAAAAAGTTCCTCAATGGTCAAGACTATGATGAGCTTAATCTATTTATTGCTGCCAAATATGATTCATCATCAACCACTAAAAAAGCCCATTGGAGTAACCGCTATCATTCATATCTTTTGGCTCCTCAGTATACCAACAATAATAATCCAATAGAACAGCGGGAGGCCGCCAAAGATCTGGCGGAACAACTGAAAAATCAGTTTAAGTTTGAGTTGGCAATGTACACAGCTCGCTCCCAGTCTACTACAAATAAGCAAGAAATTCCTAACAATCCTACTGGTCTTGGTGATCATGTTCTGCGCTTAATTAAAATGATTGTAGCTAAGCGCGGCTCCTATAGCTATGAAAATTTAGCCAATATTTTTCTTAACCAAACCAGAGATATAAACTACAAAGACTTCAAAGTTTCTTTGCACAAATATTTAATATCTTCCACCAACAATTATCAGGCAAAAAAGAAAGATTTATTAGCTTTTTTACAATACAACTTGGCCAACAAGTTTAAAAATTTATATAACGAATATAATAAGGAGTTACTGAATGACGATCTGTTACTAAGAAGTTGCAATAAAGTGATTGATTATTTGACAACGGAAGATCAGCAAGAACCTTCTGAACTGTTTGTTTTATTGCTATCTCAAGGTCATCCTCTAAGTTTAGTGATCGTATTGCTCAAAATTATTATGATTTGTCCCAATGCTCGCAGTCATTTGGATACTTGTATTGCTAAGTTAATTCAATACTATACGAATTATCCAGAAGAAGAATGTAAATGGGTAATTAATTTTTTTGAAGTTTTCAATATAACTTTTGCCATTCATGCCGATAATGTGAAATATAATTTAATTAAAATGAGCAGTAAAATTAAAAATAGTAGTTCAGCAACTTCCTTAGACTCTTACCGAGTTTTTTCTCAACTTCAAGAAGATGACATAGTAATGAATCCGGAAGATTGACAAGGTATTAGGTATTAGGAATGTAGAAAAACCTAAAACCTAAAACCTAAAACCTAATTAGACTTTCCGTGAGTAATACTCAACTACTAGCAGTTCGTTGATTTGTAGCGCCACCCACTCTCGTTCAACAACGCTATTGACTTTGCCGATCAGAGTATTCTTATCGAATTCTAAGTGGCTGGGAAGATTGGCCAAACCTGGATATTCTAGATTTTGTTGTACCAGACGCTTGGAGCGGTCATGGTCTTTGACTCCAATCACGTCTCCGGGACGACATTGATAACTAGCAATATCGACTACCTTACCATTAACTGTCACATGACCATGATTCACTAGCTGACGGGCAGCAGAAATCGTACCCCCCATTCCCAAGCGAAAAACGGTGTTATCCAGTCGCATTTCCAGTAGTTGTAACAAGGCTTGACCGGTGGAACCCGTTGCTCGACGAGCTTTCAGGACATAGCGAATTAACTGCTTTTCTGTGACTCCGTAGTTGTAGCGGAGTTTCTGCTTTTCTTCGAGTCGAATCGCATATTCTGAGCGTTTCCGACGAGCTTGACCATGTTGACCTGGTGGGTAAGACCGACGAGACGACTTACGAGTTAAACCTGGCAAATCTCCCAGACGGCGTACTACCCGTAATCGTGGGCCTCGATATCGCGACATATAGATTCCTCTTACTTGTTCTGACTAATTTTTTACCCAAAACCATAATTATACAGGTTCTGTACAATAAGAGTGAATTTTTTACCACTTAATACCTAACACCTAACTAAGCTGTCACCTTGCTACTCAAGAAACCGACTAAATTCTGTAGGAATGAGTAGCTAATATTTGATTTAGAAGCTTCTTCGAGGGAACCTCTATCTAAAGGCTCAGCCACTGGTATAGTTGTAGTCTGAGTTAACAAGGGAACTTCTTCTGCTAAACCTACCGCAATCAGCTGAAACGCAATCTGCTGCACTTTTTCTACAGGTAACCTGAGTTGTTGTGCGATCGCGCCGAGAGAAACCTTCCCATTGGCGTACTTCCACACTTGTAATTCTAAAGGCTCTAACCGATAGTGGTATTTACTCGAAATAACACTCATCAAACTGCTGTTCGGAGTAGGTAATTTATCGGCTAAGGCATCCCAGTTAGTTAGGGAACGTAACCCGATTAATGTCGCTGCCATTGCGGGTATGCTCAAGCCGGTCATTTCTACCGTTGGTAGTGGCACATTAAAGTCGATTTGGAATTTACCTGATTGAAGCTGAAACAAGGTACACATCGATTTTAAAACTTGCACTTGAAATAGCCATTTCAGTTGTTTAGTTCGTAAAGCACCTCGACTTTTTAGGTATGAACCTAGGGGTTGATTAGCTGAGCATTGCTCAATTAATCTAGTGAGTACATCAGAGTTGATCCACCGGCTTTGAGCAATTAGTGAAACTAAACCTTGATGATTGACCTGCTTAGCCACGGCTACAATGCGACCGTGATAGACCCAAATGTAATTAACTTTGCTCAGGGATGTTGGGGTTGGAGAACAAGTATAAACACTCAGTAAAGCGGTTTGATGCCCTTTGTCAAGCAACTGACAAATTTCTGGCAAGGAAAAATCCGTGAGGTAACCTGTGATGCACATAAGTAATTGAATTGGAAGTTTTTGTGACCTGGACAGCCCTCACAAGAGGAAGTCAGCATTCCAAGACAGTAAGTTTTCTGATAATTGAAAATTGCTAAGTTATAAAATAGTTTCTCACCATTGAATCCATTTCACAACTCAACTAGTTAACTAATGATTAATTATAATACCAATTTACCTTCGATTGGTTACAACTGACTTATCCCCAAAGGCAGGTTTAGTAATACCTCGTTGGCAATTTGACATAAGTAAGATCAACAATAAATATAGTTTTGTAGATTACTCAAAATCTCCATATATTTTCTTAATTTTTGCCTCTTGCATACATGCTTTATGCTTTTCTCAAAAGGAGTATATGCACCACTCCAAAAGAAATACCCTATTTTGCAAATTGTTTCTTAGGTTAGTTGTTAATTGTGCAGAAATTGTGTAGGTCGAGTAACTTTAATAAAATGTTTATATATTCGACTACCTGATGCCATCGTCTATTACCTGATTCAACCATCCCTACCAATCTGGCGAAGCCCCTATTTTTTCCCTACACCCTACACTCCACACCCTGCCTACTTTTTACCTTGCTTGTCACCCCCTGAGAGTTTCTACTGAAGGCTCCAGCCTAAAACTTCTGCTATCAGGTTTGCCAATTGCAAAGGATCGAAGGGTTTTTCAATAACTGCTTGTACTCCTTCTTGCAGATGGTTGTGCCCAATCGGTTGAGCCTTGGCAGTTAGTAATAGCACAGGAATCTGTTGAGTAGTGCTATTAGCTTGCAATCTTGCTAAAGTTTCAGTTCCATCAAGTTCAGGCATCATCATATCTAAGAGAATTGCATCAGGTTGCTGTGATTGGGCGATCGCTATACCCTCACTACCTGAACTAGCCGTTGATACTTTCCATCCTGCCATCATTTCTAAACTCATCTTGGTAACTTCCCGAATGCGGTATTCGTCATCAATAATTAGAATTTGTTTAGTTATCATTAGTTGTTGGTTATTGGTTATTGGTTATTGGTTATTGGTTATTGGTTATTGGTTATTGGTCATTGGTCATCTGTCATTGGTTATTGTTCAAAGTTCACAAAGGACGAACAACGAACAACAAACAACGAACGACAAACAACAAATGACCTTAACTTGCCAAGTGTTCCGGTGGCATCGCCAGAGTGAAGTAGAAAGCACTACCAACTCCCAGAGTACTTTCTACCCAGATACGTCCCTCATGCTGCTGTACAATGCTGCGACAGATAGCTAAACCTAAACCAGTACCCTCCTTCTGACGAGAGTCGGAGACATTTACCTGTCTGAAGGGTTCAAAGATTGTTTCGAGTTGATCTGAAGGAATTCCTCTTCCTTGGTCTTTAACTTTAAATAAGATGGTGGGGAATTGTTGTTTGTTGTTGGTTGTTGGTTGTTGGTTGTTTGTTGTTGGTTGTTTGTTTTTGGGGAATGTCTTTTGCTCTCCCTCTCCCTTGTCTCCCTTGTCTCCCTTGTCTCCCTTGTCTCCCTTGTCTCCCTTGTCTCTCTTATCTCCCCATCTCCCCATCTCCCCATCTCCTCTGCAAGAAAATTGCTGTTCGGCATTCAGCCAAACGGTACTGCCTGGTGGAGAAAATTTAATGGCATTGCTCAGTAAGTTAGTCAAAACTTGGATGATGAGATCAGGATTTGCCCAGAGGGGTTTTGAAGTGGTGGCAATTGAAAGCGTCACTCCTGCATCATCTGCAATGGGTTGCATGACATGCCTCACTTGCTCAATTAGTTCATCTGTTTGACATCTGCTTAGGGTGACGACATTTTTGCCAAATTTCAGACGCTTAAGGTCAAGGATATCATTAACCAGACGCACCAAGCGCTCAGTATCCAACAAGGCAAATTCTAACAGCTGTTGGCCTTGTTCTGTAAGGTTACCGAGTTGTCCAGTAGTTAGTAATCCCAAGGAACCTCGCAGGGAAGTAAGAGGAGTACGAAGTTCATGGCTAGCGATCGCGAGAAATTTATCTTTGATTCGTTCTACTCTTTTGCGCCCTGTGATGTCAACATAAGCGATCGCTACTCCATAATCTTTAAGGGGAATAGGTGCAGCTGTTACATTGAGCCAAGTAGTCTCCTGCTGTGACTTGACTATTCCCATTTCTACATTTTTGATTATCTTATTTTCCGTTAAAGCTCTCTTGCAGGCTAACTCTGACACTGGCATTGGTGTGCCATCAGGTCGAATAATTTGTTGTTGATACTGAATTGCCTTCGTACATAGTACTTTATCTCCCTCATCTCCCCATCTCCCCATCTCCCCATCTCCCCATCTCCGTGTCTCCCCATCTCCGTGTCTCCCCATCTCCGTGTCTCCCCATCTCCGTGA
>JAAHHL010000623.1 GCA_010672185.1 Caldora sp. SIO3E6
GTATGGCTTTGAGCTTTTTGATAATGCGTTTTTTCTTCTAAATGAGAGCACAATGCTTAAAATTATTGTGCAGCAGTATTTTTTGATTGTATTTGTGATAATTTAGCATAATATCTCCTGAAGAACCAAAAAAATGAAATCAATAAAAAGGGCATTTTTAGATACTGAAGATGGGCAGATTCTCTACCGTATAGGTGGAGAAGGGGAACCGCTACTGTTGCTACATATGACTCCCCGTAGTGGGGAAGAATTTCGGGAATTGATGCCAATTCTGGCTCAAAATAGATGTGTGATAGCGATGGATTTGATGGGGTTAGGTGATTCTGACAAGCCTCCCAGAGTCTATTCCGTTGCCGACTATGCCAAAACAGCGATCGCACTTTGGGATGAATTGGGCATCAAAAAAAGTAGTATTCTCGGTAGTCTTACTGGGGGTTATATCGCTGGAGAAATAGCCGCAGCCTACCCAGAGCGAGTGGACAAGCTGATACTTGCCAATGTAGTTGGATTTGATGCCCAAGAACAGGAGAAAATCCTCAAGAGATATTCTGAAGGATTTAAAATCAAAGAAGATGGCTCTCACCTGCTGGAAAGATGGTTAGCTCGTGTTAATTACGTTGGTGGGGGGGAATTAAATCACTCTTGTGTTTTGGAAGATTTGAAGTGTTTTGGTTCTCCTGTATACACTGGTTTGGCTGTAGCCAACTACTGTCTTGATGCTCCAACAAGATTTAGTTTGATTAACTGTCCTACTCTGGTTTTGTCTGGGGAAAAGGCGTTAGAGCCATTAGAAAAAGGCGGTTTAGCTAAGGCAGAGAATCAATCATGGCTCTCTACAGCTATTCCTCATAGTCAAAGGGTTGAACTTGCCAGTGGAACCCTCTGGATGATGAATCAAATGCCAGAAGAAGTATCAAAAATAGTTAGCAATTTTTTGGATGAGAAGGTAATGGAGAATTGAGAATTGAGAATTGAGAATTGGGAATTGGGAATTGGGAATTGGGAATTGGGAATTGGGAATTGGGTTAATTAAGGTAAACAAGTTTTGAAAACGAAGATAATTTTTTCAAAACTTATTACTTATTACTTATTACTTGTTACTTATTACTCATGGCCAAACCAAGCTATACTCTGCACAAAAACTTTCGCCTACCAATGGGATTTCCCCCAGAGTGTTTTGATTCCGGTCTTACGTATCAGGCTCAGGCAGGAGACACTTTTATTGTTACTTATCCCAAATGTGGGACAACCTGGATGCAGCATATTCTCTGGATGTTACACCACGATGGGATGCCATTGCCCTTGGGCAAAAATATTAATTTAGAAGTACCTCATCTAGAAGAAGTAGGAGGAGAATTTGTTGCAGCTTTACCGGAGCCTCGTTTTATTAAAACCCATTTGACTTATGAGCTAACTCCCTATCATCCGGAAGCTAAATATATTTATGTAGCTCGTAATCCCTTCGATTGTGCAGTTTCGTTTTATTATCACACCAAAGGTTTTATCAAACATTATGATTTTGCTGAAGGTACTTTTGATAAGTTTTTTCTTTGTTTTCTTGCTGGGGAAGTAGACTGGGGGGATTATTTTGAGCATTTGATTCCTTGGGTTGAGCAGAAAAATAAGCCAAATGTTCTTTTTTTAACCTATGAAGTTATGAAAAGTGACCCCAAAGCTGCTATTATTGACCTAGCACATTTTTTGGGTCATGCCTATGTTAAAAAAATCGAAAATCTACAAATTCTAGAGAGTGTTCTTGACCATACCAGCTTTGCCCGTATGAGTAAAGATCAAAGTCGTTGGTCTAGCCAGCGTCCAGCTCATCTGACGAACTTTATTCGGAAAGGAGAGGTGGGAGATTGGAAGTCACATTTCTCAGCAGCCCAAGCTCAGCAATTAACTCAAAAATTTAGGGAAAAGACCAAGGGTACAGAAGCAGCAAACCTTTGGAGTCAGGAGATTTTAGATTTTAGATTTTAGATTAATCCTTGCTCTATCAGGAATAACGTAAAAACATGAAACCAATAAAAAGAGCATTTTTAGATACAGAAGATGGACAAATTCTTTACCGCATAGGTGGAGAAGGTGAGTCCCTACTGTTACTACACATGACTCCCCGTAGTAGTGACGAATTTCGGGAGTTGATGCCAATTATTGCTCAAAACCGATGTGCGATCGCGATGGATTTGATGGGGTTGGGTGATTCTGATAAACCCCCTAGAATGTACTCAATCGCGGATTACGCTAAAACGATTATTGCCCTTCTGGATGAGTTAAACATTCACAAAACGAGCATTCTGGGTAACCATACTGGTGCTTATGTCGCAGCCGAAGTTGCAGCGGCTTATCCTGAAAGAATAGAAAAACTTATATTATGTAATATAGATAAATTCAGTGAAGAGGAAAAAACGACTTTAGTCAACAGGGTTTCTGAAGCTTTACAAATCAAGGAAAACTCTACCGATCTAGTGGAAAGGTGGTCAGTACGTGATAGCTATGTAGGCTCTCAGGAGTTAAATCACCGTTGCTTTTTAGATGAGATGAAGTGCTATGGCCATCCTCCCTATGGTACTTTGGCGGCAACGGCTTACGCTAGCACAATGCCAGAAAGACTGGGTTTAATCAAGTGTCCTACCCTAATTTTGTCGGGTACGGAGGATATAAAAGTACTGAAACAACTAAGTTTATCCAAACCAGAAAATAGGCAGGTGATTGCCCAAGCAATTCCTCAGGCAAAGATGCTAGAAATTGAAGGCGGAAGCTTCTGCATGATGAATCAAATGCCTGACAAAATATCAAAAGTAGTATTAGATTTTCTCGACGGGACAGGGGATTAAAAATATGGCAAGAGAGCATATTGAATTCATTCAATCAGCAGATGTTGAGCAAAAATCCTGGGCAGTGGATGGCTTGTGGGAAGAACATCTAACCAGGATTCTGAGCTTTGATACTGAAACTGGTGGTTCTACAGAACTGGTGGAGTGGAGGCATAACGAGGAAAAGGATTCTGGTTATTTTAACTGTGATGTAGAAATTTTTGTTCTCAGTGGAGAATTGCAGATTGGAAAATTCTGTCTTGGACCCTATACTTACGGCTTCATTCCCGCAGGTGTTTGCCTCGAACCCTGGACTGTTCAGGAAAAAACTACAGCACTATGGATGCCGGAGGGTCGTCCTACTTTTGTAAAATCCTCCGAAGATAGACCAGGAGCAAACAGACAAGTTTACATCCCTTGTATGTCCTCGGAATCGATTCCTTGGTCTTCTACAATTACACCAGGTTTTCCTACAGGAGCGATGAGAAAAAACCTGCGTCAAGGACCTCCAGAGGGAAGTAGTGTCTGGCTTCTCGGTTGTTTACCCCAGTTTGCTACCAAATTTGTCGAGTATCATCCTCTTTATGAGGAACACTTTGTTTTACAGGGGAGTATTACCACAGATGCAGGTAAGCTAACTCCAGGATGTTACTTTTGGCGTCCGGGATTGAATCCCCACGGTCCAACATATACGGAAAATGGTTACTTTGCTTTTGTGCGCGGTGGCAATCCTCATCTTCTGTATTATGCTTAGAACTACTTTCTGAAGGGAACCACAGAGGCACAGAGTTCACAGAGGTTTTAGGAAAATGGTTAAAGAACTTGACAAAAACGGTATCTATTCACCTAATGGTGACATTAAACTTCCCCACATCCATAATGGTCTTCGCGCGAATGCCAGTACTTCTATCGGACGCCAACATGTGGAGAGCGAAGAGTCCCTCAACTCCGTTATCAACTTTCCCAAGATACCGTTCGAGGTGGAGAATTTTGTTACTGGCAAACACGGTATCTCCCAGATTCTCTCTGCTGACGAAGCTACTGGGGAGTCAACCCAGCGAGTCTTCTTGCGGCAAGGCTGGAGTGCTCCTATTGGTCACTTTACTACTGATGTAGAACTCTTTGTGCTAACTGGCAAACTCTCTCAGGGGGGTTTTTGCTTACGCAACCTCAGCTACTCCTTCCTGCCAGCTGGCATTCCCACTGGTCCGTGGCAAGCGGAAGAAGACACAATACTCCTATGGATGCCCGACTCTACACCTAGTTATATCACTCAGGATTACGCCAACCTGGAGCAAATCCCCGAAAACTCTGCTTATCACCTGAATCTACAGCATCACGAACGGATGAGTGAGTATCTGCCGATTAAGGAACTCCACGCGATGAAATGGGAAAGCACGACTTTCCTACCTCCCGGCTCAGCACGTAAAAGCCTCTACACTAATAAACAAACTGGACGTGCTACCTGGATTTTGGGCTTAGTACCAATGTGGATTGAAGGCAACTTCTATGCTGGTCATCCGACAATTGAAGAGGCTTATGTTGTCTGTGGGGATGTACAGGGACATTGGTCTATGAGCGATGATCCTTTCAATCGGCGCTACGCAGCTATGCTGAAAGATGGCTACTACTGGCGCCCTGCCCACATTCCCCACGGTCCATTTTGGACAGAAACAGGTTCACTGCTTCTATTCCGCACTAAACACCGTTTGGATTGCAACTGGATATTGCACAACCCTGATATTACTCAACAAGACCAAGCACGTTTTAAGATTGCACTTGCTGAGAACGAATGATATCGTGTCCGGTTTATCGCTAAGGCTGACCATTTTTTGAATTGATAATTTTGAATTTTGAATTGTTTTGACTCAAATTCCTATCTTTGAACTCAAACAAGTTTCCCAGCAATTTGGTCAGTTTCGGGCATTGACTAACCTTAACCTCCAGATTTTTCCTGGGGAACGAGTTGCCCTACTAGGACCTAGTGGTGCAGGTAAAAGTACCTTGATTCGCCTCCTTAATGGCATGTTACTCCCCAGTCAAGGAGAAGTCTGGGTCTTAGGGCGCAATTTAGCGAGAATCTCTCCGCGCCAATTGCGTCAGGTGCAACGTCACCTGGGCACTGTTTATCAACAATTCAATCTAGTCAATAACCTCCGGGTGATCCATAACGTTAA
>JAAHHL010000624.1 GCA_010672185.1 Caldora sp. SIO3E6
TCCGAAGAAACCATCTACAACAAATTATGCGATATTGAATGGGACACGCCAGTAGGGGAAGCTAAAGCTTGTGGTGGTGATTCGATGATGCGCACAAAAGCTTTCCAACAAGTCGAGGGTTTCAACCCCACACTGATTGCTGGTGAGGAGCCAGAACTGTGTGTGCGGTTGCGTACACAAGGATGGAAAATATTTCGCCTTGATGCAGAAATGACCCTCCATGATGCCCAAATTACTCGTGTGAGTCAGTGGTGGAAACGCTTTCTGCGAGGGGGTCATGCTTATGCAGAAGGAGCCTGGTTACATGGTCGGAGTCCAGAACGCCACTGGGTAAAGGAAAGCCGGAGCATCTGGTTGTGGGGTTTACTTATCCCCCTACTAGCTTTGGGAATAGCATGGCCTACCCGTGGCTTGAGTTTACTACTATTGGCTGGCTATCCTTTGATGACTTACCGTATCTATCGCTATTATCTACAGCAACGAGGTCTTAACTCGAAGGATGCTTTACTGTATGGTTTATCTTGTATGCTGGGGAAATTTCCTCAGTTACAAGGTCAAATGCAGTTTCACTTAAGCAGATTGCTGGGACGGCGTTCCTCTTTAGTTGAGTACAAGACAGCAGCAACCATAAGTGAATAGGGCTTGCTGAAATAGGTGGTAGGTGGCAGGTGGTAGGTGGTAGGTTTTTTGGATTTATCAATTAGCGATAATTCTTGATAAAATCCAACTCCAGCGAAAGAGTATGATTTTCAGTTGGATCTGAGCTCAAGAGGCTCACAAAAACTGTTCACTCCTTTGCTTGCTACATACATCAGCACTGGTGCTACCAGGATTTTTGGTAGTAAGGGAGTCTCCAGTAGATATCTAAACACACTACTGTAGGAGCCCCCAAGTAGCTCTTGCCTAAATTCCTTCTGACAAATAACAGCGCGACATTTTCGAGCTAGAGCATCTAACCACTCAGAATTGTCTCTTTGTGGTTGTTGTCCCGCCTGGATTGCTAAGGAAATGGCAGCATCTTCTAAGTCTCCTTCACAATCTTCAATTACGTCGAGGGCTTTCATCGCTTCAGGATAGCTAGATAATTTAGAGCGAAACTGAGCAATTTCTTCAGAGGTAACAATAGTCATAGAGTCTTTTGTGCCGTTAGCCCAGCATCAATTAAGCTATTACTACTATTTTGACTCAAAAAATGGGTTTCAAGTAGAGACGAGCCATGGCGCATCCCTTGCATAAATTCCAGAAGGGCAAATATCCCCCTATAAAGCCTATAGTGCGATCCCCTAAGATGCGGTAATCTTGAAACAAGCACGCCATTCGCTTCTTAGCCCTGGTTATCCATGACTCAAACTCCTGACTTCCTCAGCCACCTCAACCCCTCCCAAAATCGTGCCGTTGAACATTTCTGTGGCCCTTTATTAGTAGTAGCTGGAGCTGGTTCTGGGAAAACTAGGGCACTAACTTATCGAATTGCCAATCTGATTTATAAGCATAAAGTCGATCCAGAAAATATCTTCGCGGTAACCTTCACCAATAAAGCTGCACGGGAGATGAAGGAACGGATTGAAAAGTTATTTGCTCAGCAACTAGCTCAACAAAGACATTCTCAAAAATTGGAATTGCTACCACCAGAAGAGCAAACCCTATTGCGATCGCATGTCTATAAAAAATACATCAAACCCCTGTGGATTGGTACTTTCCACAGCCTTTGTGCCCGTATTCTCCGCTTTGATATCAACAAGTACCAAGATGAGCAGGGGAGACAGTGGAACCGAAACTTTTCGATCTTTGATCAATCCGATGCCCAAAGTCTGGTAAAAAATCTGGTTACCAAACAGTTGAACCTAGACGACAAAAAATTTAACCCCCGGAATATCCGCTACGCTATCAGCAATGCCAAAAACTTGGGGTTAACTCCCAAGGAATTTGCCAAAGAGCAATCTAATTATAAAGGAAAAGTAATTGCGGAAGTCTACAGCTATTATCAACAAGAACTAGTAGCCAACAACTCCCTCGATTTTGATGACCTAATTTTAGTACCAGTCAAGCTATTTGAGCAAAATGAATCAGTCTTAGGTTACTGGCATCAGCAATTTCGTCACATTTTAGTCGATGAATATCAAGACACAAACCGGATTCAGTACGATCTAATTAGACTGCTATCTACCAATGACGAAACGAGAAAAAGCGAGTGGGATTGGCGCGATCGCTCAGTTTTTGTGGTGGGGGATGCGGATCAATCGATTTACTCCTTTAGAATGGCTGATTATACCATACTATTAGATTTTCAGAAAGACTTTGGCGATGGTTTACCCGATGACGATACCGGCACAATGGTGAAATTGGAGGAAAATTATCGTTCTCGGGAAAACATTCTTCAGGCAGCTAATCATCTGATTGAAAATAATACCCAGCGCATCGATAAAGTCCTGAAACCCACTAGAGGCGTAGGAGAGCAAATTTATCTACACAAAGCCGATGAAGAATTAGCAGAAGCCCAGTTTGTTGCCAATCAAATCCTGCGTCTAGCCCAACAAAACCCAGAATTGGACTGGGGGAGTTTTGCCATTCTTTACCGCACTAATGCCCAATCTCGTCCTTTTGAAGATGTCCTCCTGGGTAAAAACATCCCCTATATTATTGTGGGTGGACTGAAGTTCTACGATCGCAAAGAAATCAAAGATGCCTTGGCTTATTTACGAGCGATCGCTAATCCAGCGGATACTGTCAGTTTCCTGCGGATTATCAATACCCCCCGCCGAGGCATTGGACAAACTACTGTTGATAATCTAGTCAATGCTGCTCAACAATTAGGAGTTCCCCTGTGGGAAATTCTCAGTGACGAAACCTCAGTCAGTACAATGGCAGGACGTTCTGCTAAATCCGTCAACCGTTTTGCTCAGTTAATTAGCAAATGGCAAAAGCAAGTTGAGCAAGTAGAAGCGGCGGAAATTCTTAGAGAAATGATGGAAGAGTCTGGTTATATTGAAGACTTAAAAAAACAGGGTACTGATGAAGCAGAAAACCGACTAGAAAATATCTCTGAACTCTATAATGCCATCTTCCAATTTCAGGAAGAAAATGAAGACACTACTCTAGAAGGCTTCTTAGCCAATGCTTCCCTTGCTTCTGACTTAGATAACCTAGAAGAAGGACAAAAAGCTGTTTCTTTAATGACCCTACACTCAGCTAAAGGGTTAGAATTTCCTGTAGTCTTTTTAGTAGGGCTAGAACAAGGATTATTTCCTAACTATCGCTCCATCCATGACCCTGTTGCCCTAGAAGAAGAGCGTCGCCTTTGTTATGTCGGCATCACCCGCGCCCAAGAGCAGCTCTTTCTTACCCATGCTCAGGAACGTCGTCTCTATGGTACTCGTGAACCTGCTGTTGGTTCTCAGTTTATCAAAGAATTACCGGAAGAATTAGTTAGTAGTACTTTAGTAAAAGCCAAAAGGCAAACTGCTTCTACCTCAAAACGTAAGAGTAAAAAATCTCAGCAACCACAACAATCTTCCCACGACTGGCAAGTAGGTGACTTACTAATTCATGACACCTTTGGGGAAGGAGAAGTTACCCATATTTTTGGCTCAGGTAAAAAAGCTAGTATTGCTGTTAAATTTCCCGGTTTAGGTCAAAAAATCCTCGACCCCAAACAAGCAAAATTACAGCGGATAACGTAGGGGCGCACCGACGTGCGCCCTCAACCTAGTAGTAGAAGGTCTATTTACTATTAAACTATTGACCATGGTTGAAACAATCCAAGCTAAAAATATAACTTTAGAGCAGTTAGAAAGGCATTTTCATCTTCAAGCTTCTGAAGATGAACATTTTTTCTGGGAGTGGCAAGAGGATTTGCCGGAATTAACTGACTGGCAACTTCAACTATTGGATGAGGTAAAAGCTGGTTATTTTAATTTAATTAAACAGCCACCACTGTTAGAAAAGCCGATCAGCCTGACAATTCTATCACCTTTACTGTTTATTGGGCAGTTCTATCTGGCTCCCTTTAATATCAGAGCAGAAACAAGTATCGAGATTGCAGCCCCTGATGAGGAGCAAGAAATTATTGTCAAGGGCAATCTTGACACTTTGGTATTGAGAAATCAACTTTGGGTGATGGTTATTGAATCTAAACAGGCTAGATTCTCTGTAGAGGCAGGTTTGGCGCAAATTCTTGTTTATATGCTGGGCAATCCTGGTAGTGACAAGCCAAGCTTTGGCATGATTACCAATGGTGGAAGCTTTATTTTTGTTAAGTTGGTTCGAGGAGATAAATATCGATATGCCACGTCTGATTTGTTTGGCATAGGCAATCGTCACAATAATTTACAGGATGTATTAAAAATTTTGAAAAAACTGATTGGCATCTCAATTGCTTCCAACGCTTCCAACTCCTTTTAGCGCAACGCCCCTTATCAAGCAAATTTTTCATCTCTTGTGAGGTAAACAAGGACAGGCAAGATGCCTGTTCCACAGGAATTTTATCCTTTATTTAGCACTCCTGGCCAATTACGGTTAGCCTTAGTAATATTACCAGGAATGTCTTTTTCCCAACTTTTCTGTACTTGTCTATTATAGTTGAGGTAAAGTTTGCCATCAACAATCTTCCAGGCATCGGGTTGAGTCGAAGCAGTGTAACCCCTACTGACTGCCCAAGCACAAAAACCACCATACTGTGGTGCGTATTTTTCAGGATTTTTGGCAAACGAGTCTCGATTTTCAGCACTCGCAAACTGCCAGGTAGCATTCATCCACTCATAGGTATATTCAGATTTTCCTGGCACTGGTTGACTCTGCTGGAAGTAGGCTACCGGATCTGTACCTCTAATTGCTACTCCATTCTCCGTGTAAAAGCGTAATTCGATTGATTGATCAGTACTGGCCCATCAAGCTGCCCATTGCGAATCATGTTGATAGTTTCATATCCCCTGAGAGTTCGTTGAGCACTCCAGAAGTTCTTGAAATGCTG
>JAAHHL010000625.1 GCA_010672185.1 Caldora sp. SIO3E6
CACACCAATTTTGTTGAGGTGGTCGAGCATCGCATCGCTGGCCAACCCGTCATAGACGCCACGCTCTGCTCTGGGCACCGCGTCGTTCAGTTGCGTCAGCCCCTTGACGGCCCAACCTACTTATTCCACCATTTTAGCTGTGTCGCGCCAGTAGTGAAACCCAACACAATGTGTCCCGGCGTTGGGTTTTGCTACCGCTACACCCAACCTACATTAATTTTGGAGAAAATGACCAGAGATATATCAAATGATTACTTTACAGCTAGAGATAGACATTTCTGAAGATCGCCGCTTGACTATCCAGTTACCAGAAAATTGTCAGACGGGCAAACATCAAGTTGTCGTAGTACTCAATCCAGAAGATACTTCAATCCCAACTTTGGAGAGTAATCCTCTCAATGCACTGGCAGGAAAAATACAGTCTTTTGCAGAAATAGATGCAGTAGCATGGCAACAGCAACTTCGAGCAGAATGGGACTGAGCGCATAGCATGAAAATTGCCTATTTGATCGATACCAATATTTTCATCCTGTTGTTTAACAATCGTTTGCAAGAGCCAATACCTGAAGGTGATCTAAGCTATTCGGTCATTACAGAAATTGAGTTATTGTCATTTCCCAATTTAAGCGAGGAAGATGAGGCGCTGATTCAGCAAAACCTTGCCTTGCTACAGAGAGTTGCCATCGAGCGTGAGGTTGCGCAAAAAGCAATATTGTTGCGCCGGAAGTATCGCCTGAAAACACCCGATGCAATTATTGTAGCAAGTGCCTGGATAATGAATGCTGTTCTGCTGACAAACGATCGAAAGCTAAACAACGTCAGCGAAATACAGACCAAAAGTCTAGCCCTGAAAGAGAAATCATAAGCAAGATAATTCATTGGTGTAATACTAGCTTACGTTTTCTTGGCATGGTTTTAGAGTAGACTGGCGTAAATACATCTACGGTATCATTAAGGTAGGTGTGCCTCTACATTAGGTAGAAGATTTATTAATTCTTTAGATGAATTCGGCAGATTACTATCGCCTGTTAGGTTTAAAATCGGGAGCTTCCATAGCTGAGCTCAAAGCGTCTTATCGGCGTCTGGCACGTAAGTATCATCCTGATGTTTACTCTGGAGATAAGAAGCTTGCTCAAGAGAAATTTATTGAGCTGACTGAAGCTTACAAGTTTCTTCTTAGCACGATCGCACCTTCTGAGGTTAACGAAAAATCTAGCTCATCCCCAACAGCAGCTACCCAGAGTAAGTCTTCATCAACAAAAGTGAAGGTAACTCGTAACCAAACTCCTCCTCCGTGCGATCCACCACTGTCAGAACTTGAACAGCAATTCAAGCGCAATGCTTATCAAGATTTACAGCATATGCTGAAAGAACAGCGGTTTGCTAGAGCGATCACTTTAGTTGAAGGCTTAGCTCAAAGAATTCCCCAAGATCCAGAAGTACGTCAGTGGAAAGCGATCGCTTATCAAAGCTGGGGACGACATTTAGTCAAGAAAAGGCAGCCAGATAAGGCGAGAATTTATCTGAAAAAAGCCCTGAAAACTGACCCTCACAATCGCTCTCTTTGGGCAGAAGTAGACAGAGATTTCCGTCGCCTTGAGCAGTTATTGTGAGAAAAATTAAGATAGAATAATCAAGTGTCTATTCCCTGTATCTGAATAATGGATGTTGTCAAACTGACCACAACAATTGATGAATCTGGTTGTTTGAACCTGAGCATTCCCACGCAATTAGCGGGAGCTGAGGTAAATGTTGTGGTGGTGGTGAATCCAGTTTCATCAGTTGAGAAGTCGCAACATAAGTATGATTTCTCAGATTTAGTGGGTAAATTAACTTGGCAGGGAGATGCGGTGACAATGCAAAGGAATCTTCGGGATGAGTGGTAATCGCTACCTGTTGGATACAAATGCAATTGTGGCATTGCTCAAAGGTAATGCCCAACTTATTAATTAATGGATAATTGATAATGGATAATTGATAATGGATAATTGATAATTGATAATTGGTTCATTTGCAAAGGTCAATGTTCTCAGGGTAATTAATTGGTAGAGATTGGTTATATTCCATGCGATCGCGGACAAATCCCAGAAGTCCGACTTCTTTAAGAAGTCGGACTTCTCACCCCTAACCCTAATCAATTGCTCCTAAGGCTTTGAATTTGCTGTGCTTTCCAGTTGAGAAAGGAATTGTGCTCATCAATAATAGATTGAGGGATAGGTCGTTTTTCCAATTCTTGGAGTGCTCGTTCATCAAAGTTTTTCTCCAGATACTGCATCAACTCCTGACGGCTCATTGCTTGGAAATTCGGCATAAATTCTTGCATTTGGTTTTCCTGCGATCGCGACACATTCCAGAAGTCCGACTTCTTGAAGAAGTCGGACTTCTCACCCCTCACCCCTAATCGAGAGCTCCTAAGGCTTTGAGTGAGGTTTTCTCGGCTTCTGTTACACCCTTAACAAGGGTAATCTCCATCTTCAATAGTGTATAAATCTGGCTCATCATGCCAAAAGTTAAAGGCTCCACCTTGATCAGCAAGATGCATCAATTCAAGAGTTGAAGGATTAGGAATATCACTAAATAATTTTTCTTCTAGCAAAGCTTGTTCTGCGGGTGACAGAGAGCGAATAGCTTGCACCAGAGATTCTACTAGTTGGATATTTACTGTTTGACTTGTTTTAATTTCACTCATATTTCAATAAATGCGATCGCGGACAAATCCCAGAAGTCCGACTTCTTCAAGAAGTCGGACTTCTCACAACTCACCCCTAATCAACTGATCCTAAGGCTTTGAGTGAGGCTTTCTCTGCTTCGGTTACACCTTTAACACCGGTAATCTTCATCCCTTCATAAGGTCTAGGACTTCTCAGAGTTTTGAGACACTCACCTGTCTGGATATCCCAAAATTTAATTGTCCCATCACGGCTACCACTGGCAAGCATTTTGCCATCTGGACTAAAGGCAACTGTTCTTATCACATTGGTATGTCCCCGAAGAATTTTTTGGCATTTACCATTACCAGTATTCCATAACCTGATCGTATGATCATCACTGCCACTGGCAAGAGTTTTACCATCAGGACTAAAAGTAACTGAGTGTATCGATTTGGTATGTCCTTGAAATGTTTGCAAGCATTTGCCTGTTTGAACATTCCAGAGCTTCAGGGTTTCGTCAATACTACTACTAGCGAGAGTTTGACCATTGGGGCTAAAAGCAACTGTTCTTACCTGATCAATATGTTCCTGCAAAGTATTCAAGCAGTTACCTGTGTGAATATCCCAAAGCTTTATAGTATAGTCTCTACCACCACTGGCAAGAATTTGACCATTGGGGCTAAAAGCAATTGAATCTATTGACTTAGTATGGCTCCGCAAAGTATTCAAGCAGTTACCTGTGTGAATATCCCAAAGCTTTATGGTATAGTCTCCACTGCCACTAGCCAGAATTTGACTGTTAGGACTAAAAGCGACTGTCCTTACCCAACTTGTGTGTCCGCGAAAAGTTTTGAGGCATTGACCTGTGTGGATATCCCAAAGCTTCACGATATGGTCTTCACTACCACTAGCCAGAGTTTGACCATTGGGACTAAAAGCGACTGAGTTTATCCAATGAGTGTGTCCTTGCAAAGTTTTGAGGCATTGACCCGCGTGAATATCCCAAAGCTTCAGGGTATGGTCTTCACTGCCACTAGCCAGAGTTTGACCATTGGGACTAAAAGTGACTGAATTTATCCAATTAGTATGTCCTTGCAAAGTTTTGAGGCATTGACCCGTGTAAATATCCCAAAGCTTCAGGGTATGGTCTTCACTGCCACTAGCCAAAATTTGGTTATCATAACTGAAGGTAATTGAGCTGACCCAATTAGTATGTCCTTGTAAAGTTTTGAGGCATTGACCCGTGTAAATATCCCAAAGCTTCAGGGTATGGTCTTCACTGCCACTAGCCAAAATTTGGTTATCATAACTAAAATCGACTGATTTTACTGAATTAGTGTGACCTTGCAAGGTATTCAAACACTTACCCGTGTGAATATCCCAAAGCTTCACGGTATAGTCTTCACTGCCACTAGCCAGAGTTTGACCATCACAACTAAAATTGACTGAGTTTACTGAATTGTCGTGTCCTTGCAAAATTTTGAGGCATTGACCCGTGTGGATATCCCAAAGCTTCACAGTATGGTCTTCACTACCACTAGCCAGAATTTGACTATTAGGACTAAAATCGACTGAGTTTACTGAATTGTCGTGTCCTTGCAAAGTTTTGAGGCATTGACCCGTGCGAATATCCCAAAGTTTTACAGTATAGTCATTACTGCCACTAGCCAGAGTTTGACCATCACAACTAAAAATGACGGACCTTACTGAATAGTTATGCCCCTTGCAGATCAAAATTTGCTTACCATCGGCAAGATGCCAGAAGCGAATATCTCCAAGAGCATCGCCTACAGCCAAAGTTTTTCCATTGGGACTGAATGCTACGGAATAAACAGTACCGAAGGTTTGAGTAAAAACAGAATCAGCCAGATTCGCTTCAGCCAAATTGACATTGTGTAGAATAGCATTAGCAAAATCAGCTCCTTTAATCACAGTACGAGAGAGATTTTTACCTGCGATCGCATTCTGATCAACTTTTACTAACAGTGTCGCCGCATTCCCTCCAAGATAACCAACCTCTTCCTCAGTTTTACCCCTTGTCGCCTCCAGAATTTCCAGCAAAGGATTCTTTAAAGATTGTTCACCCTCCGTAGGGGCGCACCGACGTGCGCCCTTATCTGCGCCCTTATCCAGCATCGGTACAATCAAATCCATCACTGCCTTCGTCAGTACCCCTTGTCCCACAGTCTGACGAAGCTGCACCAAAGACTCACTAACAAATCCCTGCAAAGGCGCGATCGCAACAACCTCTCCATTATCATCTACTTCACGCTGAAAATAGTCAGACCAAGTATAATTATGAGG
>JAAHHL010000626.1 GCA_010672185.1 Caldora sp. SIO3E6
TTCCCGCAAGTCTTGTAGACTATCCCGTAGATAACCTTGCAGGGTAACACCAATATCTGTGCGTCCGCGAAATTCTTCTTCCATCAACAGTTCTTTGATAATGGAGAGGGTCATATCCTTATAAGAATACTGCTCCATATCAAAGTGAACCGCTGCCCCTAGTTCCTGAGCACGACGTAATAAAATACGGATGCGATCGCATACTTTTTCCTTACTGCCTGCTGGATCAAGGGGGTCAAATTGAGAGTAAAATGCCGTTAATTTGACAGATACCTGTACCCGTGGCAAGGATTCCCCATCAGCTGTATCAATTTCTTCTACCGTTGACCAGTTTTTCGCCTCTTTGGTCAACTGTTCTAGCAAATTTAGGTAACCTTCTAAGTAAGATTGAGCCTCGGTTTCGGCAATCACCGCTTCCCCTAACAAATCCAGGGTGAAAGCCATCTTGTCTTTCCGCAGTTTCTCAATCGTTTTAATTGCCTGTTTAATATTCTCACCGGCAATATACTTATGAGCTAAGGTTTCTACTCCTGTCGAGACGGTTTTTGCCGCTATTTGACCGGGCATTGAGTCAGCATTGGTGAAATTCAGCATTCCCTTTAAGGCACTTGGGAGTTCCACCGATTCCTCCCCCAAGTATTCTTGCAGGTGACGGGCAATTTCCGTATTGCTGCCCAGGGCCGGTAAGGAATCGATAAACCGAAACAACTGCACCCGCAAACCAGGATTACTCATTGCCCAATCGAGTAATTTATCATCCCAGCGCATTTGCTCTCGCACTTGGGCAAAGAAGGAGCGCTTCCTTTCTTGGGTGGCTGCTAGGAGTTGTTTGGCAATCTCCTGGGTTTTAGTTTCGATTGTGTTTGTTGGTATTTGTACAACCACCGATGGTACACTCCTGTTCTGGTAATGCTATCAATGGTAATAAATATCTAAACCTCCATTGTAGGATATTTAATTGTTTCTTCCAAAAGTTGTTTGCATTTTTTATTATTTTTTGCTACCATTATTTGATAATGGAGTAGGTGTGCGCCTGTAAAGGGAATGAACCACAAAGGCACAAAGAACACGAAGATTGAGCTAGGAGTACAACTTTAATGAGAACAGTTTTGATTGTAGAAAATAACCTGTCTGATTTAGAGTTAATGAGTCATTATCTAAGAGATAGCGGTTATAACGTTATCAAAGCTCTTGCTGCAAAAGAAGCTCTAAATAAAGTAGAAGAGCAAAAACCTGATGTCATTATCACTGAGGTGGTTCTGCCAGGTATGAGTGGTTTGGAATTATGTCGCCGTCTCAAAAATCATCCTGTTACTGAGAAAGTACCAATTGTAATTTGTTCTTCTAAAAATCAGGAAATTGATCGCCTTTGGGGTATGAAACAAGGAGCTGATGCTTACATAACTAAACCCTTCACTCGCGAGCAAATTATTAGTGCCCTCAAATCCCTCGCCGTTTGACATTCACCTCCTTTTTAAGAGTGTGATTCTCCCTCTCCTAGCTTGCTCCAAAATCTCATCGGAAGCAATTTGTTCAATCAGGCCAACCAAATGTTCACTCCGTAGTCAGTAGCTTTGTGTTAGTGGCAGTTGCCTGAGTCAGAGCTCAATAGATTAGACAGAAACTTGTGGAACAGGCTTCTAGCCTGTTTTGAATCTCTTGCACTGGCAAGATGCCAGTTCCACATGAGTAATGATGATACGAGTTTCGCTTTGGATTAAGCATCAAGATTATTTGTCAAAGCACAATTGCAGCTTCACCATACCGACAAGGCGAGCGAGTACTAGGCTTCATTCCCTGACATTAGGAGGAAGTTTTTAATACAGTTAAGCTACGTTTTACGTAATTTTACTTAGAACAATGCAACGAACAGTTTTACGTAATTTTACAGAAGACAAACATAGAGGCTATGACTACAATAAACGAAAATTAAAGTAAAACGAATCATGGTGATCTCAGAAAAAGCCAAGAAAGGCCCAATAATTATCGCGAAGTTACTTAGCTATTTTTGGGTATGTTCATTACTAGTTTTCTTGCTCAATAATCAGGAAGCTAAAGCAGAAAACGTGCAATGTTGTGATACTCAACATGTCTTATATGAGAATGGAGAAAGTTGTTATGCGATCAAAGATCAAGGAATAGAAACTTTAACACTAGAAGCATACAGAAAGGACGAAGAAGTACTAATTACCCGATTTCACAAAGATGGTATACCTTCAGTAAATCTTAGGAAGGTGTTGTATCATGATTACAATCTAGTCAATAATAACGACGAAGTAGTTACGATCATGTTAGAACTGAAGGGCGACGATGCAGAGCCCGTAGAGGTAAGATGTTACGATCAATTCGGGTATTGGTCATTCTGTCCATGTGATACAAAGCTGGTTTATCCGGAGGACAAGAAAAAATAAAGCGTTTATCAATGAAAGGAAGTGATTAACAAAAATGCCCAAGTACGATCACGGATGTTGTAGGGTGCGCTAACGATAGTGTAACGGACGAAAACTCAATCTAATTGCATTTTACTTCATCTTGAGTCCTCAAATGTAGGTATGCCAGGGAGATACAGCAGTTTGCTCTGCTATGAGGTACACTGTTGATCCCCCTCGCATCCCCCTTCCCAAGGGGGACTTTTGTCTGCTGTACTTCATTACAGCGCAAAGCGCTGTATTTGTTGGGTTGGGTTTCGTTCCTCCATGTACAAACGACAATACCACCATAAGGGAAATTAACGTCCAAACTGCAATTCGGGTATTCCGAATCCGGGCATTGCCACCACACACACCAGGGGTTTTTTGGATGGTTTTGGTAATTAAAGTAGACTGAAACAGGGCGTAATGCTCTGGTTCCAAAGCATTAACAGCTTCAGCAAGGGATTTAACCAATTTTGTGTTCATTAGTAATCCTCGCCAATAAAAGCTAACAGACTAGCATACTAACTCAGGGAGAGCCTTGTTTGCTGAATTGATGCTCGATATATTAAGCTGCGGCGTATGCAATACACCCCCACTAGATGATATTAGACTTTAGCCGCAGACCAATGAGCTATTCATTACCTACTCGATACCAACATCATTATATAATCATGGCACTAGGCTAGTTGAATCGTTAAGGAAAAGAGAAGCGATGGTGATCAAGAAATTGAGAAGCGTGGTTAGAGTCGTTAGTATTTGTCTTGTCATTATGGGATTATCATTAGGTCTCATGGTTGATGATGCGGTTGCTGAAGGTGAATATATTGGATGCTGCGGACCGAATAATCCCCTTGTCCACTTAAATGATTATTGTACATTGTCTAACGAGGGTGTAGAGGACTTTCTAACGGAAGCAAATGGCACGAGGCAGTTTTATACTGTTGATTTTTTTACGCCTACGAGCGAAGTGAGTAGGAGTTTTGAAGGTTCAGAGGACCCAACGAAACCTTTTATGTATTGGTTCCCGGCCTATGGAGAAGCATTCACGAAGGTACAGAAGACAAAAGACGACTCCGGTTTCCTGCGTGTATCTGAGTGTAGGGGAGGCTTTCGAGAGGCTACCTGCAAATGCTAGCCAATATTTTATTGATGAAGTTTCAGGCATTTACCTTTGATATTCTCTAACAAGAAAAACTGCCTGGGATGCACCGCGTTGATTTTTTTGAAGTACCCTAATCAAGCGATTATGCACAGTCTGTTGAGTGATTAAATAATCATGAAGTACCTGCGCTTGCCCCTGGCAATCAGGATCGTCCTTACAAACGACAATACCCCCATGTTCGATCCCACTGCGATGCAAATTGAGAAAATCATCCCGGTTGAATGTTACCACACAGCGATCGTTTGCTGTCGCTGTCATTAACACGCGATCGTCCGCAATTCCCTGATTGGCATTACCCGCTTCGTAAGAGGTTAAAACATCATGACCCAACCGCCGTAACTCACTTACCAATAAGGCTGATAAGTTTTCATTTGCATAAAACCTAAACATCCCAATCATCCTCGCTATGGTGAGAGGCAATAAGAGCATCAATTTCTTCTGGGTTAGCCCGGTAATAGGTTCGTGCAGCCAACAGGTCGAAATAAGTCAATCCTGGAAAGTCCTTCACTAATGCCTCCTCATCCAGACCTTGGTTTGCCAGAGAAATTAATGTCCAAACTGCAATTCGAGTGTTCCGAATGCGGGCATTGCCACCACACACACCAGGGGTTTTTTGGATGGTTTTGGTAATTAAAGTAGACTGAAACAGGGCGTAATGCTCTGGTTCTAAAGCATTAACAGCTTCAGCAAGGGATTCAACCAATTTTGTGTTCATTAGTAATCCTCGCCAATACAAAGCTAACAGATTAGCATACTAACTCAGGGAGAACCTTTTTTGCTGAATTGATGCTCGATATATTACGCAGGGCGTATGCAATACACCCCCACTAGATGATATTGGAGTTTAGCTGTAGTGCGATCGCGGATCTTGTAGGGTGCGTTAACGATAGTGTAACGCACCGAAAACTCTGCCTTTGTCTCAGGAGTAATGTGTATTAATAAAGTCGTGGAACATTTTTCGGTGCAGGTTTCGGACTCTGTACTGGCAGGATGCCAGTTCCACAAGAGGAAAATTGATAAGTCTGGCTTCTGGATTTTTTGGTGCCCGTTTTATTTGTAGGCGCACACCTTCTCCATTATTCATAATAGTAGCACAAAATAACACCGAAACACAACCAAACCATTGGGACTTGGGAATATCTTCCCCCACTCCCTAAGCCCCGACCTAAGTTATTGTCCAAAGGCGATATCCTCAATGAGTTATTGCGATCGCGCAAGTTGCACAACAAATAGCGGCATGATACTTTCCCCAGCACAACGTGAAACCCAACTCTGACAACGTGGTTCCTAGAACAATGCGTTGGGTTCCGCTTCGCTTCACCCAACCTACAAGATCTGCGATCGCACTCTTCATTACCTAAAACCTAAAACCTACCA
>JAAHHL010000627.1 GCA_010672185.1 Caldora sp. SIO3E6
TTTCAAGAGATTTTTGCTATCAGATTCCTTTCTTTTTTGACTTTCTACGACTAACCATCTTTGTTTAATGCCGCCGTAGTTACTTTCAACTTCTTTCCAGGAATATCCTTTTATGCTACTCTTATTTGATTCTTTACTGTCAACACTATCAACTAATTTTTGAGCAGTTTTTAGTGACAAAGGAACCCTTGATAACCATTTACTTTCTGACATTAATTGTAGATTATTGGCAGTGAAGAATGCACTATCAAACACGAGGATTGTTTCAAAGTCAATCATTGACTCGTATTGTTTGGCCACCTGTCCAAAGACAGCTCTATCTTGTTCATTACCATCCCCTGCTCTTAAAAATAGAGGCATACCACCATCTTCACTGACTACTAAATCTATGATAAATTGTTTTAAATCTGGTCGATGGTCACGAGAATAACCATGAGTTATCTTAATCGGTATTGGTTCAGTTTCGACATTGTTCTGTTGATTATCAGTTATTGCCTTGATATCCAAGTATTGACCATGAACGGAAAATGAAGAAGAATCAAGATGAGAAAAACTGGTTGAGATTTGATGCTTCTTAACTACAGATAAAGCAATTAGCATAAAAATTGATGATAAACCTTTGGCATAAAGTTTATCCATTACTCTGCCGATTTTATCATCATTTAAATGTTTAGCCTCAACCCCTTTGCCTAAAAGATGTTCAGTTGCTTTATCTTCAAAAAACTGAGGAAATAAATAAAGAGGTTTCGATACAAATCCCAACCCATTCAGAATAATTGCTTTCACCACTTGACCAGGTGTTACTAATTCTCTGTTGTCACAACCGAGAATTTCATTAATGATTTGTTCCAGCCCAATGTCATCAACAATTCCTGCAATTAATCCTAAGTGATTAATCGTATTAACTTGGATTTCTTCTGAGGGTATCATCAGAGATTTCAGTAAAGTACTTGCTCTAATTATTACTTATTTTCTCAAAATTTTTGACTATTTTATTAGTTCTCTTTTTATGCAAGAGAACTAGTTTCGACGCTTGTAATAATACTCATTGTTTTCCTCAACGGTGGAGAACACCATCAAGACTATATTCGTGATTCTCGCATACTACATTTTGAAGTGCGGAATGTGGGCTATAAATATGCAAGATAATTGCCTAAGATTGTCACCCCAGTAGGTTGGGTGTAACAAAGTGAAACCCAACACAATGTATACCGGCTCTTAAACCCGACATTAGTTGGGGATTGTAAGTATAAAAAGTTACCTTCATTGCTGCTGAAAATTACGAAAATACAGATAGTACCAGTTAGGGTGCGAAATGTCGGCAATTTGATGCTTGTAGCTAATTTCTTTCAATTCAAGATTAAACTGCATCAATGGTTACAGTTATCACCGTAATTTTTATGCTAATTCTTTCCGGAAATAAGTAAACAGCAGTAAGTTTAGCAAGAGTAATATTACCCAGTCGATAGTAACGCTAGCTTTAGCTTGCTTGGAAAAATAAAAATTAAGCTTGCCAAGCTTCCTATAACTTATGATATCCTACTAAAGTAAGAGATATACATCCCGTACTAATCGATACCGTCTACCCTCATCAGTCCAGAAACTATGAGGGATGCTTGTTTGTTTCGGTTGAAGAGAGTTTTTGATGTTGAGGCTGGTAGATTATGAGTATTCAGCAAGTCTTAGATAATCTTCCTAAAGATGCTAGTTCTGCTATACTTAACAAACTTTTCATTTCCCCATTTTTTCAAGCTTTAGGGTTTGTAGATCTGGAGTGCTATCCAGAATATCCAACAGGTGAAAGATCTAACAAAACTGACTATGCAGTTCGCAAAAATTCAAATGAGAATGATATTTTTATAAAAACTGGTAATAATCCTTTTTTGTTGCTGGAACTAAAAAAAAGGGATGACAACTTAGAGGAAGGATCAAGTCAATATTTAAGCACTAAAAAGCAACTCATTAGAGATTTACTTGCCCCTAACTGCAAGACAGTAGAATGGGGCATTCTGACTAATGCCAATCACGTTCAACTCTTTAGAAAACATGGGAAAGTCATATTTCCAGCCACTAAATGCCTTGAACTAAATGATGATAGTATTGAGCTAATTCGCAATAGAATAGATAATACTAGCAGGGCTTTGACTGTAGCAATTTACAACAACAAGGGAGGAGTTGGGAAAACCACTACTACCATTAATTTAGCTGCTTACCTATCCTTGATGGATAAAAATGTCTTAATTATAGATTTCGATCCCAATCAACAGGATCTAACGACTTCAATGGGTATGCAAACTATTGATCAAGGAATTTATAACTGCTTGACAAAGAAAGATCGTGATCTGATAGCTTTGATTTCACCTTTTAAACTTAAGATTAAGTTTAAGAATGAAACCAGGGATTTTCGATTTGATGTAATTCCAGCAGACACGAGTTTGCTCAACCACGGGGACGATTATCTAAGACAACTATTTAACATTTATCGATTCCGTGAAATTTTAGAACCCTTATATTCAGAATATGATTATATCTTGATAGATACACCTCCAAACTGGAGGTTATTCAGTCGTAGTGCATTATATGCTGCTGATGTAGTTTTAATTCCCACGAAGCACAATAATCTATTTTCCCTGGAAAATGCAGCAACTGTGATTAAAACATTTATTCCAGAAATTCAAAAGGAACGTGGGGATGGTAGTCCCATTGCTTTACCTATTTTTTATAATGGAGAGAGCATAACCGATTCACAGAAGCGAGCAGCACAAGAAGCGATAAAGGAAATTATTGACAAAGCTAAAAAAGAAGAGAGGTTTAACTTAGTACCATACTTCTATCCCCAATACACCAAAGCTAAAAAAAATCTTAATATTTTTACCTTACCAAGCTATGCCAACATTTCTGGATTCCAATTTGCTAAGATTCCTGCTGTATATAAAGACAAAAAGGCTAGAAGTTACTATTCAGACTTAGCTAAGGAGTATTTTTTACAATGACGCAATCAAGTGATATTGGTTTACTGAGGTATTTATATTTTGAAGATATTGAACCTGGTGAACCTACAGATGCTCCTGAGTTTCTCATTAAGGGTACTGCTGAGCTACTATCAAAAGCAGATAATAGCCGTAATTGGATTCCTTTGGTTGTCAAAGAAACAGCTAGAGAAAAATATCAAGTTATTGGTAACTCCTTTATCTATGCAGTAGCAGAAGAAGCGGGACTGGAGAAACTGTGGTGTATTATTGCCGATGACAGTGAGGAGACTGCGGAAGTCACCCAGATTTTGGCAGGGGAAAGACTACCCAAGTTGAATCTTTCTACAGCATATCGAGACGACATCAAATCTGCTCTGCAATTCCTTGTCGAAAAACCTGGTAGTCCCCTGAAAGGGCTCAAGCTTGCTGTGGCTACAGAGCGAATTGAGGAATCTCCTCGTAAATATTGGAAAAATTTAGAACCAATCACCAAACTCAAGTGTGGTATTACTAAAGGAAAAAAGCTGGATGCTCTCAAGGAAATTTTCTATGTCACTCCTGAACCGATACCAGATGTGATCACTGATCCTGAGTTGCTGAATACTTTTACGGTAGGTGAATTACGGAAAATGGCAACTAAACGTGGTATGTCAGGTACTTCTAAAATGAAGAAGGCAGACTTGGTTGCAGTTTTGAGTAAGTCCGCATAATTTGAAGCTGACGCGGAGACGCGGAGACGCGGGGACGCGGAGAAGTTTTTATTACAAGTAAAGTAATTAAGCGGACATGATATGTACAATAACCTTCATAACATCTACGCCCAAACGATAACCTGGGGAATTTAGAATTGGGAATTAAGGAACGGTTGCGTTAACCTGGGGAAGGCGTTGGGCAGGTTTTGATCCCAATATTCGGGTCAAATGCCTAAATTATCCCTAAACCCGCCCCTACAATAGGTGCAATTTAATGTCCAAGACGAAGCTTTTTAGACTATTATGGCGCTTTAACGCTTTCGTAATTGCGATCGCTGGTATATTTGCTGTAGGTATTCTTGCGATCGCAATTTTACTCTTAATCAAAGACGCTACCCGAACCAGAAATGTTACCTCTGTCGTCAACGTAGACAGCGAAGAAGAAATTGACGAAGAATGGTCTTTCGGCAGTTTCCGAGAAGTACCCGGTACTTCCATAGTTCTGCTACCGTTAGAGACTGAACAAAATTATAGTTTCGAGTACTCAGGAAAAGCGGCTAATTCGGTACGGAATATTCTGTTTTTGGATACAGTTAATCAGAATCAGAGATGGTTGGTAAACCAAAGTGAGCAACTTATACTGAAGTATAAACCAGTAGTTCCCCCTGCACAAGAGTAATCCGATGAGAAGGCAGTCGGCATTTTTTATCAAATTGTTGAGAATGATACCAACAATGATGGTAGACTGAATCGCTCAGATCGTTTTTCTCTAGCAATCTCGGAAATTTCTGGGGAGGGATTCAAAATTCTCTATGAAGATGTTGATTCTCTCCTAGGGGAAAAGGTACTAGGAAACGGCGATTTATTCGTTGTGTTCGAGAAAGATAGTCAAACTCAAAGCGCTACTATTAATCTAGAGGCTGGGAAAGTACGAAAAGCACGAGCGATCGATAAACTTCCAGTAGTTCCTTAGTACCGCTACGCGGAATTCAAAATTCAAAATTCAAAATTCAAATTACTTATAGTGACATGACTAAAAATGTAGGTTGGGTGAAACGGAGTGAAACCCAACGCAGCACATGACCTTGTTGGGTTGCGCTATCGCTACACCCAAGCTACTTAGGGTCTGCTGAAAAAGTAATAAGTAACAAGTAACAACTCACCGTTCGCCCATTTTGTTTTAATGGTGATAAAAATTGGGAATTGTCTCAGGAGTTGTTGGCTCAACAGTAGTGATAGTGGGTATCTATCCACCATCACTATTGTTGAAGTAAATCTATTAT
>JAAHHL010000628.1 GCA_010672185.1 Caldora sp. SIO3E6
GACTGGGATCTGCAAAGTGGGAAAATCTATTTTTCTCCCCGTTGGAAAAGCCTCTTAGGGTATGCAGATGATCAACTTGCCAATACCTATGAAACTTGGGAGCAAAGTATTCACCCAGAAGATGTAGATAGAGTGACATCGGCTTTGAATGCTTACTTGGAAGGTAGCAGTTCTAGCTATAAAGTAGAGTACCGTGCCCGTTGCCAAGACCACAGCTACCGTTGGATGCTCATCCGCGGCTCAGCACTAAGGGATGAGTCAGGTAAGCCTTATCGCCTCAGTGGTTCCAAAACTGATATTACTGAGCGCAAGCAACGAGAAGATGCACTACGCTTAATTGTCGAGGGGACAGCTTCTAGTACTGGTATGGAATTCTTCCGCTCCTGTGTCCACCACCTAGCTCAGGTATTACAAGTTAATTATGCTTTAGTTACAGAGTTCGCTAACGAAAGTAAAACGCGAATTCGTACCTTGGCATTCTGGACAGGAGAAGAGTTCAGTAACAACGTTGAGTATGACATAGCTGGTACTCCTTGTGCCGAGATTTTAGCTGGGATAAATTGCCATTACCCACAGGGTGTGCAACAGTTGTTTCCTGAAGATCAAGATTTAGTTGAGTTAGGGGTAGAAAGCTATTGGGGTATTCCTCTGAAAACTTCAGATGAGCAAGTCCTAGGTCATTTAGCTGTATTGGATGTTAAACCAATGGCATACGATCCAGGAAAAGAAATGATCTTGCAAATTTTTGCGGCCAGGGCGGGAGCTGAATTGGAGCGTCAGCAAACAGATTTAGCACTAAAGTTAAGCAACGAACGCTTACAATATCTGCTCCATTATAGTCCAGCAGTTATTTATAGTGTCAAGGCATCGGGCGATCGTAGAAATACCTTTGTCAGTGAAAATGTCAGTGCTCTTGTTGGCTACGAAGCGCGAGAGTTCCTCGAAGATGCTAATTTTTGGCACAACCACGTTCATCCGGAAGATATCCAAGACCTTTTGAGTAGATTACCACAATTGTTTGAACAGGGGTTCAATTCCCACGAATACCGCTTCCAGCATCAAGACGGAACTTATCGCTGGCTCTATGATCAACAAAGATTGGTAAGGGACGCAACGGGTAACCCCATAGAGTTTGTGGGTTACTGGGTAGATATTAGCGATGCCCATCGGCAAGCTACGCAACGCAAACAAGCAGAGCAAGAATTACAAGCCAGTCAAGAAAAATTTGCAGGGATTTTAGATATTGCTGAAGATGCCATTATCTCTGTGGATGAGAACCAAATAATTCAGCTATTTAACCAGGGTGCGGAAAAGATTTTTGGTTACACTGCTAATGAAATTATTGGCCAATCCTTAGATATTTTACTACCAGTAACCGCACGAGAGCGTCATCAACAGCACATCCGTAACTTTGCTACCTCAGACACTAAGGCACGCAAGATGGCAAACCGCTCTGGTAATGTTTTCGGTTGCCGCAAAGACGGCACTCAATTCCCTGCTGAAGCTTCAATTTCTAAGCTGCAACTGCCTGAAGGAGCACTGTTTACCGTTATGCTCAAAGATATAAGTGAGCGCCAACACTCAGAAACAACGCTACAGAAGGCTCTAGAAGCAGCAGAAGTTGCCAATCGTGCCAAAAGCGAATTCCTCGCCAATATGAGCCATGAACTGCGCACCCCCCTGAACGCGATCCTTGGCTTTACCCAAGTAATGAGCCGTGATATTTCTGTATCCATTGAACAACGACAACATCTAGAAATTATCAGCCGCTCCGGTGAGCATTTGCTGGAATTGATCAACGACATTCTAGAAATGTCCAAAATTGAAGCAGGTAGGAGTACTTTCAACCAAACCAGTTTCGACTTGTATCACCTACTAGAAGGTCTTGAAGAAATGCTAGGCTTAAAAGCTCAAGCTAAGGGGTTACAACTCATGTTCGAGCATGTTCCTGAGTTGCCCCAATATGTACAAACTGATGAAGGCAAACTGCGCCAGGTGTTAATTAACCTTCTAGGTAATGCTATCAAGTTTACCCAAGAAGGCAGTGTCATGCTGCGAGTGAGGCTGGGGAGTTGGGGAGTTGGGGAGTTGGGGAGTTGGAGGGACAAGGGAGACAAGGGAGACAAGGGAGACAAGGGGGACAAGGGAGACAAGGGAGACAAGGGAGACAAGGAGACAAGGAGACAAGGAGACAAGGGAGCTTCAATTGAATCCTCCATTCCCGATTCCCGATTCCCGATTCCCGATTCCCGATTCCCGAACAACAAACAACCAACGACAAACAACCAACAACAAACAATAATCTTTGAAATAGAAGATACCGGTCCTGGTATTGCTCCGAACGAACTGAATTTAATATTTGAACCTTTTACCCAAACTGCCAGAGCGGAAAAATCTACCGAAGGTACTGGTCTAGGATTACCAATTAGTCGTAAATTTGTGGAACTAATGGGAGGACAACTCTCTGTCAAGAGTGTGTTAGCTCAGGGAACTGTGTTTAGATTTGATATTCCGATTAGCCTTGCCGAAGCAATTGATCCGCAACAGGTTGAAACCTCTAGACGGGTTATTGGGTTAGCACCCAACCAAAGGCTGTGTCGCATTCTGGTAGTAGAGGATAAATGGACAAATCGTCTCCTACTGTTTAGACTTCTGACTGCGGTAGGTTTCTCAATGCGTGAAGCTACCAACGGTGAAGAAGCAATAGCGCTGTGGGAGAGTTGGGAGCCTCACCTCATTTTGATGGATATGCGGATGCCAGTGATGGATGGGTATGAAGCAACTAAAAAAATTAAGTCCCATGTCAAGGGTCAGGCAACGGTAATTATTGCTTTGACAGCAAGTGTTTTTGAAGAGCATAGAGCAGCTATTTTATCTGCAGGTTGCGATGACTTTATTCGTAAACCTTTCCGAGAAAACTTCCTTTTGGAAAAAATTGCTGATTATCTGGGGGTACACTACGTTTATGAAGAAAGCAATCAGCCCTTAGCTACCAGCCATCAGCCATCAGCCAACGCTAAAAATTATGAACTGAATGCAGAAAGTTTATCTGTAATGCCTCCAGAATGGATCTGTAGGCTTCACTTAGCAGCAGAAGCTTGCAATGATGAGGAAATTATCGCACTGATTGAACAAATCCCAGAGCAACAGGTTGCAGTGAAATCAGCTTTGACTCATTTAGTTGATAACTTCCGAGTAGACTTAATCTTTGATTTAACTCAAGTATTTATTAATGAATAATCATCTAGCCTCAGCTGATAAACCAAATATCTTAATAGTTGACGATACTCAGGAAAATCTACGACTATTATCGACTATGTTGACTGAATCTGGGTATAAGGTGAGAAAAGCAATTAATGGAAGTATTGCTTTAAGAGCAATAAAAATTGAAAAGCCTGATTTAATCTTACTCGATATTAAGATGCCGGACTTGGACGGCTACGAAGTATGTAAAAAATTGAAATCACAAGAACAAACAGCAGATATTCCTGTTATTTTCATTAGTGCTTTAGATGAAGTTATGGATAAGGTTAAAGCCTTTGAGGCTGGAGGAGTAGATTACATCACTAAACCCTATCAAATACAAGAAGTGTTAGCACGGGTGAGAAGTCAAATAACCATAAGTCAACAACAAAGACAATTAATAAAACAGCAGCAAAAATTGATAGAAACTAATGCAAAGTTACAATTGATAATAGCAACAACTAAAGCAATTAGCCAAGCAAAAGATTTTGATACTGCTTTAGAAATCACTCTTTCCCAAGTTTGTGAAAAAATCGGTTGGGATTTTGGAGAAATTTGGCTACCAAACTCTCTAGCTACAGTTTTTAAGGCGGCGGAGGGGTGGTATGCTAGTGATGGACTTTTTGAGATATTTAGAGGCAAGAGTAAAAAAATTACCTTTGCCACCAGCAAAGAATTCCTCCGGGAAATTTGCAATAACCAGCAACCTCGTTGGCTGAGGGATGCTTCGGCTGAACCTTGCGATGTTTTTCAAAGGAATCAGCTAGCGCAAGAGGTAGGATTAAAAGCCTGTTTTGGAGTTCCGATTCTGTTCAATGGCAAAGTACTAGCAATTTTAGTTTTCTTAAAGCAAGAATCTAGTCCACCAGAACCGCAATTAATGGAGTTAGTCAATTCCCTCGCCACCCAATTAAGTTTCTTCATTCAGCGCAAGCGCTCTGAGTCAGCACTGCGTGAAAGTCAGCACCAGTTAGAAGCGATGGCTGCTCATATCCCTGGCTGTGTTTATCGGGGAGTGTTTCATCCAGACGGGAAGATGAAACTTCTTTATATCAGCCAGGGAGAGCATGAACTAAGTGGTTTAAATCCCCAAGCGGCAATGTCTCAGCCAGAGCATCTACTAGATGTTATTTCTCCTGAAGATCAAGCTAATTTATACCAAGCCTTGAGAGCTGTAGCTGAGTCAAAAAAACCGATTACTCAGGAATATCCCCTCACTTCCCCTTCCGGTAAAGTTAAGTGGGTACGCAATAGTGCTCGCTATTCCCTGTTGAAGAATGGTGATATCATGGTAGATGGAGTAGCAATTGATATTAGCGATCGCGTTGCTGCGGAAGAACGTCTAAAAGCTCTAGAGCAAGCACAGGATCCTAACAGGGAAATGGGGAATGGGGAATGGGTGAAAGGAGTACAAACAAAAAAGACAAATAACGCTTAAATTGTCAATCCCACGCTCTTTAAACGTGGGATAAGTTTAATGTTGACCGATTCAATCGCTGCACTTTCCGGCAAGAAAATCTTCGTCAGACAATAAGCCTCATCGTTAGTAAATTTTAGTCCTTTGTACTAATGACTAATAACAAAGGACTAATGACTTAAACTATCGGAGTTAGGATGACCACACACCACCGGCGATCTTTTGCAATGGTTCTAGATGAGGTGTCTGGCAGAGGAAATAGGCAAAAAATGCCCCACCACAA
>JAAHHL010000629.1 GCA_010672185.1 Caldora sp. SIO3E6
GTCAGCTTTCAGCTTTCAGCTTGAAGATTACCCAGGGATTTTCCACAACAATGCCAGCTTTTTGAGCCCATTTGATACATTTCCTTGTACAAGACTTGGCTTATTAACAGCTGAAAGCCTTGTCTGGCATGGCTTCCACACTTATACAGCAAACCCTAAGTATCCAAATCTCTTCTCCCTCAGCTTCCTCAGCTCCCTCAGCTCCCTCAGCTCCCTCAGCTCCCTCAGCTCCCTCAGCTTCCTCAGCTCCCTCAGCTCCCTCAGCTCCCTCAGCTTCCTCAGCTCCCCAACCTTTTTTTCGCTCACCCGTACCTACCCTACAAGCTTTCTTTCTACTGATTATTGGCCAATCTTCAGTCGGCAACAGAACTGCACAGACAGAAGGAGGGCATTCTTTTCTTTCACAGGTTTTTCACATCACTTGAATACCCTAGGCAGTACTTATAATCCTAATCACTAAAGATGGAGAGCAACTTGAAGTATTTCTGGAGAAATAATTAATCATTTTGACATATTTCTTTAGAAATAATCTACCACCAAAATTTATTCATAATCAAGGCTGGCTACTCAGCAATCTTGTACTAGTGCAGCGCGGTGAAAATAACTCGCCAGTTAAAAATGATGGCAAAGCTTATTGCAAAAGCTTTCTTTCCTTTTGCTTCCAGTTCCGCTCCTTGGAGGGGTTAGGGGTGGGTTGTGCCCTCTGCCTTCTTACACTTTTAGGATGGACTCAAGCTGTCAATGCTGAAGGTAGTAGAGAATTAACTAATAATGGAGGAAATCGCCCTTTCCTAGATTCTCGCGGTGACAACGATCCAGTGGCTCAAATACCCCGTCGCACCACAATTCAGGTTTTTGTCAATCCCGGTGAAACTATCAATCTTGGCTCAAGTGCTAATGGTGTCAATCAGGGAAGGATTAGATATACCAACCCCAATGGCGTTACCAATACTTGTCCTACAGGAGGAGATCAGGGTCGCATTCGTAACCGTGATCAAGAATTAGCTGGTCCTCTGCCCAATGGAGGAGGCTATGACCCTTGTGAAGTGGTCGTAGATATTCAGGGCATTTGGACAATTGAATTTATTGGCCCTGATGGTGCTACAGGATTGCGGAATCCAAGACCAACCCTAGCTAATATTTTGCCTGATCAAAATAACAATGACAGTTTTGTCTCTGCTTGGGATGTGACTGTGCGTAACGCTATCGGGGATGATATTGATGGTCGAGCTTATGCTACCTATATACCTCTAAACGTCGGAGATAATGGTCTGAGAGTAAATTCTCGCACCTTCGTGCAAACCCAACGGGGTGATTTGTTCCGGGTGAATCTCAATGGTATTGACCCTTTTGGGTTTATCTTCTTTGCCAACAATAAAGGATTTACTGATGCCGCAGGCAATCCCATTTTCCAATCAGTTTTTAATAATCCTGTTCCTAACTTCCATCTCCCTAGTGAACCAGATACAGCAGAGGACATTACTTTTAAGCTTTTCTTTAACCCACCGAATCTAGACTTACCCAGAGAAGCACCGGTGGCATTGTTTGATTTAGCAACTAACCCACCAACAATTGTCGGTACAACTAATACCTTTTTACGCCAAGACCCTTCCCCTCTTCCTCAACTTCAGAACTTATCCTTTGAGTTTAGAGGAATGGATGGTACACCTGGAAGAGCTGACCCCACCAAGGGTGGTGAATTTGTTTTTGATACTACCGAAGTTGGCAGTGTTCAAATAACCATCGATGTTAATCGTAATGGTATTCTCGGAGACGGCAACGACGTAGTCTTGACTCGTAAAACCATTGTCGGGACTAATATCATACCCTGGGATGGTCGGGATAGTAATGGTGAGCCCCTACCAGCAGGTAATACCCCTTATCAGTCGGCGGTTAGTTTTTTTGTTGGTGATGTTCACTTTCCCTTTCTTGATCCAGAAAATGACCCAACGGGACTAATTATCGAACGGTTGAATGGAAGAACCCTGGAAGTTGAAGACAGGTTAGTTTACTACAACGACACCCTAGTGAATAATCAACCTGGAGGTCCCGATCCGATTAGTGGCTTGTTAGGGGTTGATAGTCGTCAGGGAGCACACGCTTTTAATCAATCATTTGGTGATGCCAAAGGTATTGATACTTGGACTTCCCTGGCTACTCCAGTTTTCCTAGTTGATGGTATCTTGATCCAAAAAGCTGAGCTAACGATTGATAAAGTTGCTAGTACCAACTTATTGCAAGCTGGTAGTCAAGTTTCTTTTACCCTCACAGTCAGAAGTCTTCCCAATGATCAAGCCAATCCTCCTTTAATACCTCCAGATACTTTCACCCCTGTTGAGGGTATCAAGGTAACAGATAATGTTCCAGACACGATTGGTAATGTTACCTGGACTTGTGAGGTTACCTCTGGTATCGGAACTTGTGTGACTCCCAGCGGTACAGGAAATAACGTTAATGTCACCTTGAATCTCGATCCAGGAGCAGAAGTAAAAATTACGATTGATGGTGTAGTTTCTCCCCTCGCAGGAGGAGAGTTAGTCAATACGGCGATAGTGAATGTGCCTCCTGATACCTTAGAACCTAATCCTCAGCAAGATCCAGATGATCCTTTAGGTAACGTTGCTACTGCGAGACTTGACATTGCCCTTAGTCCGATTCAACCAATTGGGATCAAATCTAGCCGTTTGGCTATTGATGCTGATGGCAGTGGTAATTTAACTACTGGTGATACTGTGGAATATACGATCATCTACAGCAATCAAGATCCTGAGCAGGATGTTCTTGATTTCCTGGCTACTGACACTATCGATACCAGTAAAGTCACTTTCGTTCCTGGTTCCTACAGCTTGGATACTTCTGGCGGAGCAACGGTAAGTGCTAACCCTACTTTTAACGGCTCAACTGATATTAATCTTACCAACCCCAATGTCTTAGGAACTTTGCCTAAGGGAGGCTCTCAGGTAATTCTCAAATATCGGGTGAGGATAGATGCTGCTCAAGGAACGCAAATTAGTAACCAAGCTGTTGCCACTTCCCAAGGTGGTAGACTTGACCGAGTTGTTACTGATGCCTTTTCCAGTCCAGGAGATTTGCCTACCTTAATTGATGATGGGGTAAATACTGGTAATCTACCGGCTACCGATGATGATGATCCCACAGTCCTAACTGTAGGTGGTGCTAGTACTTTTACTACAGGTGAACCAAGATTTGTCTTGGTTAAACGCATTACCAATGTTATCAAAAATGGCTTGCCCATCGGCAGTGTCAATTTTGGTATCCCTGTTGATGATCCTAATGACCCCAACGATAATTTACCCGGTTGGTCGCAACTCAGTACCGGGGCTCCAGTAGGGCTTTTCCAGTTTGACCAACCATTAGCAAGTGGAGACTTAGTTGAATACACTATCTATTTCCTAGTCGAGGGGACTCAGTTCAACAATATCCAAATATGCGACCCCATTCCCCAAGGAACAACCTTTTTTAGGAATAGTTTTGGCGTCAATCAAGGTATTCTCTTGAATCAAAATGGTACAGAGGTTGCCCAAACCAATGCAGCAGATACAGACACAGGAAGATTCTTCTCACCTTTAGCACCTTTACTCAGTCCTCCTTGTCCCAACCAAATTGAGCCTCAAGGAGCCATTTTCGTCGATTTAGGAGATATTACACCAACGACTCCTGGCAATGTCGGGTTTGTTCGCTTCCGAGTTAGAATTGATTGATGTCTGGTTATTCGTTTTTCTTCCATACCAAAAAACGTGATTACTGTAGGGGCGGGTTTAGGGATATACTCGGGACATCGACGATCACCATGATACAAAACCCGCCCTATCGATCACCTTGCGGATTAGCGATCACTTACACGACCCTGTGAGCATTTCAGCTGTCGAGATATCTAATTCTCTCGAGAAACTAAAAATGACCTCAAAATGGCTGAATTCTTTGATATGAATAATTTCTGACCTCTTTTTAGGCAAGGAAAACTCTTGTTCCTTCTGCCTCCTGCCTCCTGCCTCCTGCCTTCTAACGCTCCTAACTAACATATTCAGCCGCAAGGGGTTTGGGCGAAGCATTTGGATAGGTATATTTAAGTATATGTACTTAAATTGTCGCCCAAATGCTTCGCCCCTACTGCCTCCCAAAGTGTTTCTTTTATAGAACTACGCACTTATAGTTAGGACATTAATAAAGCCTGAAACCTAGTAATGGCCTATTTTTGAATTTTGAATTTTGAATTTTGAATTTAAGATCTCAGTAATACAGGCAAACCCTTGTTTTTTAAGCAAGGGTCAATCTAAAATTTTAAGTCTGCTGCTTGGTGTGAGTATGTCAAAGCCTTCGAGTAAGTCTACCAACCAGTCCCTGGAAGCCAAAAGGTCTACCCTAAGACGTTTGCGTCGATTGAGTCACCTGCTGGATAATGCTATCCCTATTCCAGGTACTCCTTATCGTTTTGGTCTTGATCCCATACTTGGTCTGTTGCCGGGAGGTGGTGACTTCTTGAGTACCATCTTCTCGGCCTATATCGTCTTCCAAGCTGCCCAAATTGGTCTCCCACGAGCTACTTTACAGCAAATGGTACTGAATGTGCTAGTTGATACTGTGAGTGGTTCTGTACCCTTCATCGGGGATTTGGTTGATGTTACCTGGAAAGCCAATGTCAAAAACATCCGGTTGCTGGAAGAGCAGTTAGATGTTCCTCAAACAGAACAACAAAAAACAGATTGGTGGTTTCTGATATTGTTGCTGGGAGGGTTATTCTTGATCATGATCATTGCAGTTACCATCAGCGTCACAATTTTGGGCTGGCTGCTGAGTTTGCTTACTGGAAGTGTGGGAAACTGAGGGAGCTGAGGGAGCTGAGGGAGCTGAGGGAGCTGAGGAAGCTGAGGGAGCTGAGGAAGCTGAGGGAGCTGAGGAAGCTGAGGGAGCTGAGGAAG
>JAAHHL010000063.1 GCA_010672185.1 Caldora sp. SIO3E6
TGTAAAGAAAGGGAATAGGGAACAGGGAACAGGGAACAGAGAACAGTCTACTTTCATACATGGTAGTGAAATTTTTTTCATCGGGACTTCCTCCTGCCTCCTGCCTCCTGCCTCCTGCCTCCTGCCTTCTGCCTCCTGCCTCCTGCCTCCTGCCTCCTGCCTCCTGCCTCCTGCCTCCTGCCTCGTTATATCCCTAAGATCTTCTAATATTAAAGCAACACCATTCTTGACGTTTCCAGAGAGCTGCTACCACCCAGTTGTACTGTTCTAGAGTATCAGCAATGGGTTTAGCTTGATCTAACAAAATCCCGCTAAGGATACCCCATGTTTTAGGGCCAGCGATCGCAGTGAGTCCTGGAATCAGTTCAATAATTACTTCTGCCAGAATATTGCAGAGAATTCCATCTACTGCTTGATGGTGAGTTAACTTCTGCAACTGCTCAACACTACCTCTCTCCACAACTATTTGCTGGGCACTAATTTGATTTAAATCACGGTTAGCGCGGGCAGAACGCACAGCCAGGGGGTCTGTATCCACTGCATAGACTTTGGTCGCACCTAGCAAGATCGCTCCAATAGAAAGAATACCAGAGCCGCAACCAATATCAGCTACCACACCCTTACTACCATCCCCTAGCCGCATTTCCAGGGCTTCCAAACACAGCTGAGTAGTTGAGTGAGTACCTGTACCAAAAGCGGCTCCAGGATCAAGGCGTAATAGCAGCCGTTCCGAGGATTCTTCTGGCTCCGATAACCAAGCGGGGTAGATCAATAAGTGATCGCCGATTTCTTGGGGTTGCCAGTGATCTTTCCAGCTACTAGCCCAATCCTCTTCATCAATCAAACGCCAATGTACTATCGGTATTTGCTGTCTCAAAGTCAGAGCATCCTGACGCAGCCACAGGGAAAGAGCCGCTAAATCCAAGAGTTGTGCTTGCATTTGAGGTAAGTAACTACACAGCAGGTGGGAATTTCCCTTAACCTCGCTGGACATACCACGACAACCAAATTTTTCCAGTCGCCAGAAGATTAAATCCTCCAAAGCAGGGTCACAGAGAATTTTGATTTCCCACCAGCTGTTTGCCATAATCCCAGAATTGCTTACATCGGAATCCATCTCCCCTCCGAGAATCCCACACTATAACGCCAGCTTAGTGTGGGAGTACGTCAAAATTGAGCAATTCAGAATTTCTCCTGACTACCGACTTTTGTTTCCTTTAGGGTCAAAGCTTGATTAATATTCGGCACTATCCCCGAAATATCTAACTTCACCATGCCCCTACAAAGTTACCGTATAAGCATCCCGAATTCCAGAAACTTTCATAATCTCCTCCAAAATGCCCTCTGGTAGGGGGTCATCAATACTCAATACCATGACTGCATCACCCCGGACGATTTTGCGACCAACTTGCATACTGGCAATATTGACATTAAAACTGCCTAGCAGCGAACCAATTTTCCCAATAATTCCTGGCATATCCCGGTGCAGAGTAAATAGCATGTGATTATTAGGAGGAACATTGATCGGGAACTCATCAACACTAGTGACGTGGATTTCTCCATCACTGAGCAAAGCCCCAGTCACAGAATGTTCTCCCAAAGAACCTTTGGCTGATAAGTGTAGTGAACCTCCTGAATAGTCTTGAATGGAAGCATCCCGGGTTTCAATCACACGAATTCCCCGTTCTTTAGCTTCAATGGAAGCATTGACATAATTTACCCGTTCCCGTAACGGCTGGGAAAGTAAGCCTTTAAGGGAAGCTACCACTAAGGGTTGACTATTATTAGTTGCCAACTCTCCCTGTAACCGCACATTCAATACCTCAATGCGTCCTCCCGCTAATTGACCGACCAAATTACCCAAGGTTTCTGCCAACTGCATATAGGGTTTGAGAGTTTCCAAGACATTGGGAGAAAGTCCTGGAATATTGACTGCTGAACGAGCAGATAAGCCTAACAGAACGTCACGAATTTGCTCGGCAACATCAATAGCCACATTCACTTGAGCTTCTTCGGTAGAGGCTCCTAGGTGGGGAGTCAGGATCACTTCTTTCTCTAGCGATCGCAGGGGCGATTCTCCTAGGGGTTCTGATTCAAAGACATCCAAAGCTGCACCAGCAATTTTACCTTCCTTCAAAGCCTCAGCCAGGGCCTCTTCATCAATAATGCCACCTCTAGCACAATTGATAATGCGAGCTCCTGGTTTCATCTTAGCTAAGGCTTCGGCATTAATTAGATGAGCTGTTTCCGCAGTTTTGGGAATGTGCAGAGTAATATAATCAGACTCCCGCAACAGTAAATCCATCTCTACTAAACGACAGCCGAGTTGCTCTGCCCGTTCGACGGAAATAAAGGGGTCATAAGCTAGTAACTTCATGCCCATTGCTTGGGCTGCGGTAGCCACATGGGAACCAATTTTACCCAAGCCAACAACACCCAAAGTCTTTTTATAAACTTCTGTACCGATGAAGCGCTTGCGGTCCCACTTATTGTTTTTAACTGACTCATTAGCATGGGGAATATGACGAGAAAGGGACAGCATCATCGCTAGAGCATGTTCAGCGGCGGCAATAGTATTCCCTTCTGGAGAATTAACTACAACAATTCCTTGACGAGTAGCTGCTGCTACATCAACATTATCGACACCAACACCAGCACGCCCAATGATCTTTAGTTGTTTGCCAGCCTCAATAATCTCTTGGGTAACGCGGGTCCCAGAGCGAATCATCAAGGCATCATATTCTGGGATAATCCCAGCTAGTTCCTCAGGCTTGAGATTGGTTTTGATGTCAACCTGAGCAACTTGGGAAAGGATATCAATTCCAGCTTGATTAATTGAGTCAGAGACGAGAACCTTAGACATTACCTAATTGGGGTTGAAATGAGCTTGTCCCAATTGCGCTCCTCTACCAGAAAGGAATTTCTAGACAAAGAGCGCTGCAAGCGACAGACGACAAATAGCAGTCAACTGCTGGATGCAGTGGGATTATAGTTGAAACAACAGTGAGTGTTTACTTCAGTAGGCTATATTAACGGCAAAGGGTCACTACTTTCTCAGTTGTCTGAAAATTTTTAGGTTTCTCAAGATAATTTCAGAATAAGGGTAAAGTAAGTCTTGTGTCCGACGAACAATTGTGATCAATGAACTATCTGATTGCCATATTGCCCAACCGCATTGAGGCAGAAGCCGCCTACACTGCTCTAGAAAAAGCAGACTTACCGATGGATAAGGTAACTATTTTGGGTAGAGGATACCAAACTGCTGATGAATTTGGTTTAATTGACCCCGGCACTAAAGCCAAAAAGCAAATTTATCAACTGGCATTTTTGTTGATTCCCTTCGGCTTTGCAGCAGGTTATGTCTTTAACTTGCAGACAGGAATAGTAATCGTTCCGGTAACAGGTGCTATCGGCAACCATATCATCGGCGGCTTGTTCGGTGCGATCGCAGGAGCAATGGGAAGTTTTTTCGTTGGTGGTGGTGTTGGTTTAAGCCTTGGCAGTGGAGATGCTTTGTCTTACCGTAATCGCCTCAATGCTGGAAAATATCTGATTGTGGTCAAAGGTTCTGAAAGTTTGACTGGGCAAGCCACAACCTTACTCAAACAATTCAATCTTGAGAATATACAAGGTTACATCGAGCCAGAGAATTAAGAATTAATAATCAACATCAAATTCCGTATACTTTGTAGGGGCGGGTTTAGGGATATCTTAACGCATTCGACGATAACTGTTGTACAAAACCCGCCCTATCGATAACCTTACGGATTACTAAAATTACCTCAAACATTTATGAGATAAGACTTTGGCGTCTTTTTAGCTCCCAAAAACACGACCAGGCGATCGCTTCTGCTTGTAAATTGAGAGAAGCAACTCCATAAATATCCTGGTAGGATGCCAGTTCCACAATTGTTGGTTGCATCAGAGACTTAGGCTGGTACTGATTCAATTCTTTAACCTAAAATAAAGACAGTTAGTGGGTTAAAAGTGCTATGAGTTCTCCCATCGTCACTCAATCTCCATTGCTAGATTCGGAGCAAAGGGTACTGCTTCATGGAGTTGATTGGCATCAGTACGAGAGTTTGCTAGGTGTTCTAGGAAATAACTTTCCCACATTGCGCCTGAGCTACTTAGAAGGAACCCTAGAAATCACGACTAATTCTCCAGAACATGAGGAACTCAAAAAGGTGATTGGGATGTTGATAGAAGCCTATCTACAAGAGACCCGAACTCGGTTTCATGCCGAGGGTTCCACTACTTTTCGCCAAGCTGCCAAGAAGCGAGGCTTAGAACCTGATGAGTGCTATTGTTTAGGAGCAAAAAAAGAATTTCCAGATTTGGCAATTGAAGTAGTTATCACTAGTGGATTAGTCAATAAGTTAGACATTTATCAAGGTTTGGGAGTACGGGAAGTTTGGCAGTGGCAATCAGAAAAATTTTCTATTTATCATCTGCGCTCAACTGGATATGAGCTAGTAGAAGCCAGTGAGTTACTATCCGCATTAGACCTCAAATTGCTAGCCAGTTATGTCAAACCTGAAGAGCAATTTGATGCAGTGATGGCATTTCGAGAAACTTTACGCCGGATGTGAATTAGATATAGTGTTTCTCATACTTGTGAGGTACATTAGTTATTGGTTTTTGGGAATAGGGAATGGGGAATGGGAGATGTACCTCACGAATGCGATAATTGCTATATTAGTACCGCTCCACAGAATTCTAAATTCTAAATTCTAAATTCTAAATTCTAAATTCTAAATTCTAAATTCTAAATTATCCATTATCCATTATCCATTATCCATTATCCATTATCCATTATTAATCCATGATTGCCATTCCAAATTACATCACTCCTGAAGAATATCTCGACATCGAACGCCAAAGCCCAATCCGCCATGAATATCTGCGCGGCTTAGTCTATGCGATGGCTGGTGGTACAGATAATCATGACCGTATTGCCCTAAACCTTCTGAGTCTGATTAACTTGCATTTAGGCAACTCGGATTGCCGATTTCACTCCGGTAGTGTGAAGGTCAATTACCAAGATGAGTTTTATTACTATCCCGATGCCTTCGTTACTTGTGACCCAAGAGACCGCAATGACCGCCACATCAAGAGATACCCTAAACTGATTGTTGAAGTACTTTCCCCCAGTACAAAAACTTTTGATTTAGGGGAAAAATTTAGAAATTACTCAAAAATAGCATCTTTGGAAGAATATGTCTTAATTTCTCAAGAAAGCCAGCAGGTAGAATGTCGCCGTCGCACCTCGTCGAATACTTGGGAGACAGTTGTTTACGAGATAGGTGAGCTTGTGTTACTAAAAAGTATCAACCTGGAGTTTGCGATCGCTCAACTGTATCAGGGTCTTGATAACTAGTGTGAGCGGTTTTGTATGGGGTTCATCCATCGAGTATGGCTTACCAAAGCAGGAAAGTAGGTTTGGTATGAAAAACTGAACTATGTTAAGAAAAGTAAACATAGGTCAGACTCTTACTAATGACAAAGGACAAAGGACAAAGGACGATCCTCACTAGCTAACTATAATTATCCAAACCTACTAATCTCGTTTTATTGCTCTGTTCCCTCCCTTTTTCTTTTGATTATCATCATCTAGATTAATCTCTATACTGAGACATATTGACAAAACGTCTTTTATTGTAACTTTTTAGCAATATATAGTATAGTAGAAGCAAGGATTACTTTATTCGAGTTACCACGACTTAGACATTCTATGGCCTAACTTTGTAACCTTGTGCTGGAAACGTTTCTATGCTCTAGTTTTTGCGAGACGGTAAATTTAGGATAGATGGTTGGCTGAATAATTATGTCAATAGTAGTTATCGGTGATCAAGGTGTAGGTAAAACGACATTAATGCTAGAGCTGGCTAGACCTAGCAACGGTAATGTTCAAGTTAGTTATCCTAGCTTTGCTCAACTCAAAAACGATTTTATGATTAATAATCAAATTGTTCCTACAGATAACGTTTATAACACTGCTTTAAAAGTCAAAGTTAATTTACCTAGTTATTTTAAAGAATTTGATGTTAATTGGGTTGATACTGCCGGTGAAGCTTGGAAACCCTATTCCCAGTGGCAAATAGACCATCCTAGTGAGTGGGCAGATACTTTAGAATCGTTAAGAACATCCCAAGGTTTGATGCTAATTATGGCTCCTCACCGGAGTCTTCTGCGAGAAGATTTACTTGAAAAATCTCCCGAACAAATAGCGATAAATGATTCTCGCTTTCGTACTAAAAAGCAATGGCAAGAACGTTTTAAAGAATGGATTGCCTTTTTCGAGCTTAACTGCTCAAAAGTCAATCAAATCTTGATCTGTCTAAATATGGCGGACTTATTTTGTGATATTGACACCACGGCAACAAATTTAAAACAAGATTATCTTTACAGTAATTTTAAATGGTATAATTACAAAGAAAAAATCTTACTAAATTTTTTCTCAGATGTGATAGATATTATTGACAAATACGACTATAATCGTCATCTACCTATTCAGCTATTCGTTACAACTTATCGAAACCGTACTCTATTAGAGATTCCTTGGATATATCTGGGAGGATATTTATAAATTATTATAGACAATCATCTTCTTCGGTTAACTGAAAATAGGAGTAGATATAAACATGACAACAAGTCCATCCGGTGGCGGAGCAAGAAGGGCAATAACGGCAGCTAACAAGCAAAAAAACATTTACATCATTGGTCCACAAGCATCGGGAAAAACTACTTATTTATCAGCTTTAGCATTAATTGACTATAGTAAAAATAAGACTCACAAATTAGTGACTATAAAGCCTCTATCTGCTCATGCCAAAGAATTGGAAGATGAAGGAAAAAACATGTGGATGTCTCAGAGGCCATTATCACCCACTGACATACCACACAATCCTCATAGTCTTCCTGACTATAATTTTTTAATTGAAATCTCGAATACTTTTTTACCTACACCTACAAAGATTAAATTGAGTGTTAGAGACTATGCAGGAGAATTTTTCAATGATTTAGTAAGACGATCTAATCTTCCCAGATTGGCACAATATTTGAACTATTGTCTGAATGATAAAGCACATGGGCTGCTCTTAATACTTCCTAAATTCCTAGCTACTGGTGACGATGATGCTGATTCTTTCTATGTAGATGTTCTTCGGGAAATTATCAATGAAGCAAAAAACAAAAATATTTTGTCAAAATTGCGTCTTGCTATTGTTATGAGTAAATGTGAGAGAGGAGAGCTTTGGCCTGGTCGTTGGGAACCGGAAAGAGATTTGTTCAAAACACACTTGCCAAATACTACCGAATATCTAAACAAATGTCGTCGAATTTTCCACGCTAACATAAAGTTTTTTGCTCTTTCTTCTTTTGGAGTTTTGGATATTAAAGACCCCCGTCCTAATCGTTATATTTTGGGGAGAGCAAGTGCAGCATTAAATGATAGGAATAAGTGGTCTCCCTATGGTTTACTTAGTCCCTTATATTGGCTAGCAACTGGAAAAAAGTGGCAAGATAATTCTTTTTAAATAAAGTAACTAGATTGTTAGGTGGCAAAAATGAACCCAGGTTCTGTCAACATTTACGAGTTCCGTCGTGGCTTTGCTCATCAACTTCAAGGTGAGAGTTGGGTTTCTACAGGTTTTTATGGCCCTAAATATGTTGGAATAACCTTTGAGGGCGAAAAAATTCCCCAGGAAATAATCAGAGCAATAGCTAATGAAGCTTTTCAAGTTTCTCAGTTAGTATCTTGGGAAGAGTTTGAAAAACTTTCCTTGGCAGAAAAACAAGCAATAGGTAGTCTGGAATTTAATAGACAATTTGTTTCAGGTATAGCCTTAGTTGGTAAGACTCTTGATACATGGGCAGTGCTAGCAGTCATTACGGGGGCAATTGATTTTGCTCCTCGCTACTTGACTGTTCAGCGTTATTTTTGTTGTCAAAAGTCTGACGATTATGATGCTATGGCTACATTAATAACTTGGTGGGTAGAAAAACAATTAATTTTTGATATTTTTGATAATGATCTTGGTCAAGTATATCAAGCTTATCCAGTTATTGAGGAACAGGAACTTAATAATACTCTGTTAAGCTACTCACCTTCTGCTTACAATAATTTGTATTTGATATCCCCAGAACTCGATTTATCCAAGAATAACCTGTTAAGCATTTCATCTACTTGTTCGCAGTTAGCATCCCAAAATCGAAGCACTGCTACTTGGGCTTTTAATGTAAACCAGTTAAAAAGGCCAGAACTTTTTACTTTAGTACAGGCTGGTACAAGTGAATTTTATCAACAATATATTTTTCATCAGTCAGTTGTTAGTGGCAATGCTAATTTAAGCATTGCTAGAGCTAACTATGGGCAAGCTTCACAAGAACATCTATTTGAATTAGCCCCTACTTTATCTGAATTCATTACCAAGGGTAAATTATCTTCTGAGCAAATTGAATTCTTTAAGCAAGAGCTCAATAAGGATTATAATTCTGAGGGTTGGCAAAAATTGTTCACAGATTTATTGAACAACAAAGTAACTGACGAAAAATCTATGATTCGTTTATTGACTATTGAAGCGTTAATTATACCGAAAAATTCTGTAATTTTATTTCAAGAATTACTGAGAAGTAACAATGATACATGGAAAGATTTTGATAAAATACAAGAGAGTTTGTTTGTTTTAGAGGATGAATTAAATGATAAGGCAGAGAAAGGAGTTTGGCAAATCATAAACAATCTTATTGAGGACAAATTCAAACTTCCATTCTGGAGGTCTTTAATAACTGATATATTGAGAACTAAAAGACGTTTACTGGGTAATTTCTTTTGCGTTGGCAAAGGCAAATCTCTTTGGATAACTTCCTTTGAGAAATGCTTATTAAAGTGGCTAGATGAAAGACAATATGATAACTACATAGGTGAATTTATTCCTTCAGAAGGAAAGATTAATCAAGGTAAATACTTGAATCTTGTCAAAATAATAGATAAAAGTAAGCTGCCTATAAAAAACGTATTTAATGCTTGGATTTATAGCCAAATTCTTAAGAAAAAAGTTCCAGCTAAGTTATATGAAGATGTTGACAGATATTATGGAAACCAATATCCTGAGTTTATCCAAACTTTAGAAAAAAAGCCTACTTTAAAGGATAGACTCGATGCAGTTGATGGTTTTTTCATGGCTCCAATTAGATTTCCTCATATTCCTGGACTTAGAAGAAGCCGTAATTCTTCGACAAGAGGAACTGAGATAATCCCGATAAGAAGACCTAGGAGAAATCATAGAAGACAATTTTCATGGTTAGATTCTTTGACTAAAATTTCAGTAATTATATTTAGTTTTTCATCTGTCATATCAGTTGTATCTGTACTGTTGAATGGTAGTAATTATATTGTTGTTGATGATATACTTTTTTTAATTATTTTAATATCAGGTATAGTATTGATGATTTTATGTGTTGTCCAGTTTTTCAAAAGATAGATAAGATAACTCAAACAGAGATTTGAAATGTTTATGTTTTTTATATTATGTATACCCTGAGACATCCATGCGTAACTACCTCTATTTTTGGATTGGAATTATAGCTTCAATATTTGGTTGGAGTGTTGCTCAGTTTCTAGTAGTAGATTTACGACCATTTTGGGAAAATACGAATTTAACTTTTTTCTTAAAATTTCCCTATACAGTTAGATTTGTAATAATTACCAGTTTTCTAGCTATTGGTATAGTTAAAGCTGAAGTATTTCTCAGTCATCCTACGAGAATAAAAGCTGGTCTCCGAATTATACGCTGGCCTTTATTCATGGCAATAAGCTCAGCTATTCTGTCTGGATTATTATCAGCATTGATTAGTTATCTTCTCAAACTATCACCGTTGCCTGCTTTCTTTATTAGACTAGTTGATTGGATTTTAATCGGAATAGCCGTTGGTTTTGCGGAAGGAACAAGTTGGTATTTACGCTCTCTAGTGAAAGAAGAACTAGATGTTCAACAAGTACAAAAGCGCTTATTCACTAGTTGTCTGATGGGACTATTGGGGAGTATTACAGCTTTTATAATCTCGGAAAGATATCTCAACCAAGACTTAATCAGCTTTATGTTACTTGGTGGGTTACTAGGAGGAGCATTGAGTGTAACTAGCTCACCGAGTTCTCAGCCTGCTTTGAGGGCAGGAGAAGGCTTTGAACCTACTCGCAGTAACTCTGAGTCAGGAAAAAACCTGATTAGGGGAAAACTAAAATTTGCTAATAATAGTCGTACTCGAAAAATTGAAGAAGGATTATCTATAGAACTACCGAAAAAAGGAGAAGTATTAATCGGTTCAGACTCAGAAGCACAGATTTACATTAGTGACTTGCCCCAACACAGTGCCAAAATTTCTATAGATAATGATGGAGTCTGGATATTTCCTTGTGACACTAATGGCATTACGATGAAAAATCGCCAGCTTTTAATAGAACCATGTATAAATCCTGAAGAACAAGGTGGTGAAAAACTTAGACATAACCAAATTATTACTTTCAAAACCCAAAGTAATACAGAAATAAGAAAACATGTGAGGTTTGTTTATTATGACCGTTTTCTCGACCCTGAAGCTTAGTTTAATTACTTTGCTAACTATAGTTTTGAGCCCTCTAACACCAGCGTCTGCTAATTCTATTGCAATTTCTCGTCTTTATGATTGGAACCAAAGAGTATATTTACGGGTCAAGGTTGTTGACGATAATAATGTACCAATTAAAAATTTGAATCAAGCAGATTTTACTGTTACTGCTAACGGAGAACCAATAGAAAATTTTACTCTCGTCAAGCCTGAGGATGTCAAACCAGATCCTAGCCGTCTAATTATTTTGTTGGACATGAGTGGTAGTATGAATAGCCCAGACAATAGTGGTGAAATAAGAGGCATTGCTGCTACTCAAGCAATTCGGTCTTTTACCAATTATATGGAGACCCAAAACTTACCCACCGAAGTTACAGTTATTCCTTTTGCTAAAAGAGGACAAGGTTGTGGTAATGAGGGCTATACTCCACCTTTAGTCACTAGCGAAGCTATCAGTAATAAATTTTTTGCACCAGGAAGCACTGAATTACTAAATCAACTCTCAAGTATAGAGCGCAAATTCAAGGAGAAAAAAAAATATAAACGTCCTTGTGGAAGTACTGACATTCGCCAACCTCTGAAAACTGCTATTCAATATTTCCAAACTAATTATGCTGAGGATGAAAATATTAGCGCTCCAAAAACTCGTTTGGGCATCATACTAATTTCCGATGGCTACGATCAGGTTTTAAGTAGCGATCCATCAGAACTTGGAAAAGTTGAAAAGTTGATTAAAAATAGCCCTTTAATTACTATAAACACTCTAGGCTATGGATTAAGTAATGGGAAGGGAGAAGATAGAGTTGATACTGTTGTGCTTGAACGTATAGCCAAAGCTTCTGGGGGATTTAACAAGTTCTCTGGAGATGAAGCTGAAATTCAAGCAGCATTAGAAGACTTTCTAACGGCATTATTAGGAGAATACGAAATTAACTACCAGCCAACTATTACCGAGCGTGAATCTCAACAAACTGTTGAAGTTGGTTTTGCTACAGTTTCAGCAAAAAAGAGGTTTCGTATCAACAGTTTACCTACTCTCCCTCTTGACACCAGGGTTCAAATTTTAGCGTTAACTCTAGGTCTTGGTTTGATCTTAGTAGTTTTACCCTTTTTGTCTTGGAGGTGGTTGCTGGAGAAAAATGCCTGAAAATACTCATCTCTTTTTCTATGTCTCTGGAGAATTTTACTTACAACATGATTATGTATGTTATCTTGGTATAAGTTCTATCTTAAGACAGAAGACAAATCTTCTTGACAAACTTTGCAGTTTGTCTTAAACAAACTAATTCCACATTTATCAAACATGGAGGTACTGAAAAATGAGTCCACTGCCAGGAGGAGAATTAGCAAATAGACCGCTACATTTTATCTGGATTTGTGATTGTTCTGGTTCTATGTCGATTGATGGCAAAATTCAGGCTCTTAACACTGCTATTAGGGAAGCAATTCCTGCAATGCGCGATGTGGCTCAAGATAATGCCAATGCCGAGGTATTAGTTCGAGCTGTTAAGTTTTCTGATGGTGCTCAGTGGCATGTAGCGACACCAACACCGGTTGATAGCTTTAATTGGACTGACTTAACTACGAGTGGTCTTACTGATATGGGAAAAGCCCTTTCCCTAGTAGCAGAGCAGCTGAAAATGCCTCCCATGACTAACCGAGCTTTGCCTCCAGTTTTAGTACTGATTAGTGATGGCTACCCAACTGACGACTTTAACAGTGGGTTAAGAAATTTGATGGAGCAACCTTGGGGAAAGAAGGCAGTTCGTATAGCGATCGCTATTGGTGGAGATACAGACAAGGAAGTTTTGCGCAAGTTTATTGCTCATCCAGAACTACAGCCTCTTGAGGCTAACAATGCTGAGACTTTAGTCAGGTTCATTAGGTGGGCTTCAACTGCCGTATTACAATCTGCTTCATCACCATCGAGTCAACCCCGTCCATCTACGACAACAACAGGAGGAGAAACTGCTGCCGCAGTGAATGTTCCAGTTCCTAGCACACCCCCTCCCAGTAGCAACCCTGATGAAGACGATGTTTGGTAAGCGGGTGAAAACATCACACTCATTAGATGAGGACAGTACGTCATGGTAAGGAATAAAGAACAAAAAAAATGGCACATATTAAAAAGCTCTGTTCAAGGAGCCAGCCACAAACGTAAAGACTTACCCAATCAAGATGCCATTGAATTTTGGCAAGAACCAGATTCTGCAACAGGTCTTCCGTTAATCTTGGCAATTTCTGATGGTCATGGCAGTGCCAAAAGTTTTCGTAGCGATGAAGGGTCTCGCTTAGCAGTCGCAACTGCGGTAGAAATACTACGAGGTTTTGTTGACCAAGACAGTGATAGAGAGAATCTCTCCGCTGTTAAAGCTTTTGCTCAAGAGCAACTTCCCAAAAGGATTGCATCTACTTGGAGACAAAAGGTTGAAGACCATATCCAGGACAATCCCTTTCGTGACGAGGAACTAACTAAACTAGAAACTCAAGAAGATATCTCGGCTCGTCAAAAAGTAGAAAAAAATAACCTGATCGCTTATGGTGCAACTATTCTATCAGTGTTAGTAACACAGGATTATATCCTTTACTTGCAGCTTGGTGACGGAGACATTTTTTGTGTTGACACTTTTGGAGAAACTGAAAGGCCGTTACGTACCAATGAGAATCTAATCGCTAATGAAACAACTTCACTCTGCACCAAGGAAGCATGGCGTAATTTTGATATTGAAATGGTGCGACATTCAGAATCTCCGCCAAAGATGATTCTGGTCGCTACCGATGGTTATGCTAACTCTTATCCTTCAGAACAGGAATTCCTAAAAATTGGCAATGATTATTTAGGAATGATTCGTGACTACGGAATAAGAAAAGTAGAAGGACAATTAGAGAATATTTTAGAGCGAACTTCTCAAGGTGGGAGTGGTGATGATATTACTCTTGGGATTATCAAACTATTAGACGAGTGGGATTTAAAGGATAGGGTAGATAAGGCTCATGAGCAGATTAACACATTTGCAGACCAATATGAAGAGAATAACCAAAGGATTGAATTGATATCAACAGAGACTGAAGAACTTAAGCAAAAATTAACTCAATTAGAAGCTCGTTGTGGTAATGTACAACAAAAGCCCAATCAAGAAAATCAGCAAGAAGAGACAGAGGGTGGTAAATCACCTAATTTTTTTATCATGATGATAGTTGTTTCTAGTATGGCACTAGTACTCAGTGTTGTCTCCAGTGTCAGTATCACTCTTTGGTGGGTAGATTCTAAAACAATTTCTCCTCAATCATCGAAAACCTTCAATTCTTCACCAAAATTACATTAAGTTTATAGACAAAAAAACAGTAATTAAATTTAAAATTTAGGCAAAAAATGAGTCAAATTTTACAAACTGGGCAAATAATTCAAGCAAAAAATTCTGGGGCAACTTGCCAAGTAAAAAATCTCTTAGGTGCTGGAACCCAAGGTGAGGTTTACAAAGTTGACCAGAATAATTCCGAGATAGCTTTAAAATGGTATTTTCCTCAATGGATTAACCAAGATCCTGGACAGAAGCAAAGACTAGAAAAAGCCATTAGCTCCGGTGCTCCTAATGATAAATTTCTGTGGCCTATAGACTTGGCTGAAGCTCCAGATGTTGACGGATACGGTTATATAATGCGTCTGCGGGAGCCCCAGTTTAAAAGTATCATTGATCTTATGAAACGTCGCGTAGAGCCAACTTTTCGTAACTTGGCAACTGCTGGCTTTGAACTAGTTGATAGCTATTATCAACTTCATGCAAAAGGACTATGTTACCGGGATATTTCCTTTGGCAACGTCTTCTTTGACCCCGACAGTGGAGAGGTGCGCATTTGCGATAACGACAATGTAGATGAAGATGGTAAGCCTGGTGCAGTAGATGGCACTCCCCGTTTTATGGCTCCGGAAATTGTGCGGGGTGAGGCTTTACCCAGTACCCAAACTGATTTATTTTCTCTGGCAATCTTACTGTTCTACATGCTATTTACCCATCATCCCTTAGAAGGTGCAAAGGAACAGGAAATTCATTGTTTCGACTTGCCTGCAATGACTAAACTGTATGGAACAGAGCCAGTTTTTATCTTTGATCCTGAAGATGATTCTAATCGTCCAGTTCCAGGTGAACAAGATAATCCTTTAGCTTTTTGGCCTATCTATCCTCAGTTTCTCAAAGATTTATTTACCAAAGCTTTCACTGAGGGAATTAGAGACCCACAAAATGGTAGAGTGCGTGAGACTGAATGGCGCAGCGCCATGATTAAATTGCGTGATTCGATTATTTATTGCCCTCATTGTGGTGCTGAAAACTTCTATGATGTCCATGTACTCAAACAACAAAGGAAGCTTAATCCCTGTTGGTCTTGTGATAAAGAACTTCAAGTTCCCCCCCGTATCCGCATTGGGAAGAGTGTAGTTATGCTCAATTACGATACAAAGCTGTTCTCTCATCATATTGACGACCAAAAGAAATATGATTTCTCCACTCCCATAGCAGAAGTTACCCGCCATCCCACAAAACCCAATCTGTGGGGACTGAAAAATTTATCTGAAGAAAAATGGGTAGTAACTACCGCTGACAACTCGGTTAAAGAAGTTGAACAAGGACGAAGTACAACTCTTGCAGTAGGTACAAAAATCAACTTTGGCAAAGACCAAGGCGAGATTAGAACTTAGGTGATTTGCTCTGAAAAAATGTACTGGCGCGACACACCTAAAACAGTGGAATAGACGTAGGTTGGGTCGAGGCAACGAGACCCAACAGAACGCACTCCAGTGTTGGGTCTCGCTATCGCTCTACCCA
>JAAHHL010000630.1 GCA_010672185.1 Caldora sp. SIO3E6
ATACAATTTTCCTTAACCCTTGAAGTATTTCCATATATAGGTTTTTTTTAGAACCACTACGCCATATATGGGAGTTGACAAAATGCACGACCTTTTAACTTGTCACCATTGGGGAATGGGGAATAGGGAACAAAAAAGATTGCGATCGCAATCTTACAGCAGTTTGCTCTGCTATGAGGTACATTGTTTATCCCCCTAAATCCCCCTTGGAAAGGGGGACTTTTGTCTGCTGTACTTTGTTACAGCGCAAAGCGCTGTATTATTCGCCGAATCCAACTTCACTATATGTTGCACCATTTCCAATATCCCAAAGGGTTTGCTCTTCCAGGCTAAAGTAGGCATGAGTTAGCACATCACGTAGTCCAGCAATTTTGCGCCACTCAACATCTGGATAGCGATCGCACTAAGATTGGGAAACACTTAGAAAACAGAAGAACTAAGTTGTGGAACAGGCATCTTGCCTGTTTTTATTTACTTCACTCAGATTAAGTGTGCTGTATATAGACTCACTTTTCTCCTACCATCAGATATATTAGCAAAAAGTAATCGCACTTTCCCCATTACGAATATCAAGTCTATTGAAGCATAATGCACCTTAGGATTCTTGCTGAGCTAGCAGTCTTGAGCGAATCAAACTTAAATCCGTTTGAACAGTACCTATTGAGTATAAGATACCGTAGGGGCAGGTTCACCAACAATCAAACAAATTGACTAGCTAATATTAGTGCGATCGCAATCCTGAGGAGCTCTGGAGCAGATGCGTTGAACACCTAAAGGACGCCTTGAAAAAATTTTTACTAATTCGTAATTTTTATTATACAATATTAGATAGCGCAGCATCTATCTTTGGAAACAAAAATCAGTTCTTGCAGTCCCACTAAAGTAAGGATCTACAGAATAGCGACCCTCATTAGGTTGTTAGCGAAAAAGAGGAAAAGGAGAACCAACAATGCTATCAAAACTAAGATCATTGAGACCTTTGAATCGTAGAACTATGATTTACGGAGCTATTGCTACATCCACAGCAATAGCTACTGGTTGTGGGAAGGACAAGACAGAATCGACACCAAAACAACAACCATCTGTCGAATGGACGATGGTGAGCTTTTTAAAGGAAGATGCCAAAGATCTTATTCTTTATCAAGCTCCGCAGATGGTTTGTGATCTGATTAAGCAGATGTCAGATGGTGAGTTTACTATTACATTAGATAATAGTGAAAACATCGCAACAGAAGACATATTAAAAAAGGTTAGCGATGGAGACGTACAATGCGGCTATAGTGGGATTTATTATAATGATGCCACATATAAAGTTCTCTTTTTCGGTTCTGCTGTTCCTTTTGGTCTAACTCCTCAAGAACAGAATGCTTGGCTGTTGTACAAGAAAAATCCTAATGATAAACTAACTTTTATGCAGGGAATATATAAAGAACTAGACTTAAATGTTATTCCTTTTCCTGCAGGAGGTACGGGAGCACAGATGGGAGGATGGTTCAACAAAGAAGTTAAGTCACCAAACGGTTTTAATGATCTAGTCATGCGTATTCCTGGACTAGGTGCAGAGGTTTTAAGGGATTATTTTGGCGTCAAGTTAGATGAAAACCTCCCTGGTGGTTCAATTCCCATTACTCAAATCAAAAACGCTTTTAAGGAAGGAAAAATTAAAGCTGCTGAGTGGATAGGACCCTATGATGATTTGCAGCTAGGATTACACGAAGTAGCAGAATATTACTACTATCCCGGTTGGTGGGAGCCAAGTACAACTTTTGATGTACAAGTTAATATAGCTGCTTGGGACAAATTATCGTCCAAATACCAAGAAATTTTCAAAGCTGCTTGTTTTGAAACCCATACTCGAATACTGGCTGAGTATGATCAAAAAAATAGCGAAAAACTTGGAGAAATACTCTACTTAGAAACGTCAGGACAGATTAAAGTACGGAAGTTTGACAATTCAATTATTAAACAAGCTAAAGAAAGTACCAACTCTTTACTAGCAGGCTATGCTCAAGATAAGACATTCAAAAAAGTCTATGAGGAGTGGTTTGATTTCAAGGAAAGGATAAGGAAGTGGTCTGATTTAAGTATAATGTAGAATTATAGCTGGCATCCTTCGGTATAAATGGTAGGGCCGTATTGCATACGGCCCATTTGCCATAATAACCGGGGGATGGTGTTGGGCGGGTTTTGATTCCAATATTCGGGTCAAATGGTCTAGGTTATCCCTAAACCCGCCCCTACGATAATTGTTTCAACCGGGGGGTGGTGTTGGGCGGGTTTTGATCCCAATATTTGGGTGAAATGGTCTAGGTTATCCCTAAACCCGCCCCTACGATAATTGTTTCAACCGGGGGGTGGTGTTGGGCGGGTTTTGATTCCAATATTCGGGTCAAATGGTCTAGGTTATCCCTAAACCCGCCCCTACGATAATTGCGTCAATCGGGGGTGGTGTTGGGCGGGTTTTGATCCCAATATTCGGGTCAAATGGTCTAGGTTATCCCTAAACCCGCCCCTACAATATGTGAATCTAATTATTTAATTTATCAGTGCGATCGCAAATGCAAATTGTGACATAATACCAACCATTTTAAACAAAGTGCCCAACCACCGTGGAATTAATTCCACGGCTCATAGATTAAGTCCACTTAAGTGGACTTTCGCTATTAGACAGGGGTTTCAACCCCTGGCAGGTTATCACAATTGATGCAAATTTTCGTATAACACCTACCACCTAACACCTACCACCTAACACCTACCACCTACCACCTACCACCTATCACCTACCACCTAACACCTACCACCTACCACCTAACACCTAACATCTAAAACCTCGTCTCATACTCCACAATCGCTCTGTGATCCTCAGAAAAATCTGTTCCTGCACGTACTCGTAGATTATCATTCAACCGATAGCGCAAATTAAATTGAGGAGGTTCAGTATTAGTTAACTCCTTTAACACAGAAACCGAGAATTTATCAGTAAGATCTACTCCAGCTTCTGCACTCAATCCTAAACCCGAAGCTCGATCTTCATCGTCGGTAATGGTTGTTGGAAAGAGGCGAAACTCACTCAAACCGACGGCATCCCCAATAATATTGCTGACATTTCCTAGGAGTGCTGTGCCTGCTAAATTGGCTAAACCTAGGGTACTATTGCCTCTACCTAAGGTTTCCACAAAACCACCCCCTAAGAGTACGACTATTTCTGATTCGGTACGGGGTGGATCGCTGGTTAATCTTAGGCTATCGTTAAACTGGTCTTCAGTTCCCCTTAAAGATTCCACTAATTCATCAGCAGGTCCTTGTACTTTAGCTTCGATGCGAACAGTTTGGGTACTGCCAAAATCACTAGTTAAGAAGTCGTCACTAATCTCCGTGGAGATAGTACCGACAGCAGCAGTGCTACCTAAACGTCGCAATTTGTTGGTTTCTTGTACCGAGGCAATTAACTGTACATCCAAATCTGGGTTGAATCCTTGCTCGGAAGTAAAGATAGCTTTATTTTCGTAGCGTCTATCTAAGCGGAATTGGGTAGTAAAGAGATTGACTTGACCTCTTTCTAGGGCAATGGTACCTTGAGGGAGAATCCGATCTAAGGAACCGTTAAGAGTTAGGTTACCAGAAGCGAGGAAATTTAGTAGGGGGTCTTGCCTAATTTGGATGTTTCGCTCTAATAATAGTTTTAAGTTACTAAACCGGATCGGAGAATTAGTTTCATCATCATCCCCAACGGTTGGTTGACGCTCTTCTGCTAGTTTGACTTGACCATTAAACAGATCCAACTCACCCCTAATCAGGGGACTTCTGGCAGTACCAGCAACCACAACTCCCCCTTTCACACCACCGCTGTAAATACCTTTGAGATTGATTTCTAGTTCCCCAATATTGACAGTTAGAGGATTTTCCTGGGGAGTGGGTTGATTAATCGGGATAGTTCCCAAGGCAGTAATTGTACCGCCACCATAGTTACCTGTTAAGTCCAAAACTTCAATGTTGTCAAAGTTGAAGCTGACGTTACCAGTAACCTCCGTTAAAGGTTCAGGGAGAGCTTGGGCTTTGATGGTAGCATTGTTTACCGTTGCTGTTCCTTCGGCTACTAAGTCTTTAGTTTGATTATTTTCTTGGTCATAGATACCATTAATGGATACCTTCACATCTCCAGTACCTTCTCCTTTAACCCAGGCAACTTGACGCCCAACGAGTAGGTTTAATAAAGCTAATCCCTCATTTTCGACATCAATATTGAGGTTCAGATTCTTGGATTCTGGTTCTACTGTAGCAACCGGTAATTTGTAAGGAATGCTGCCTCCAATACTCAGAGGTTCTGCATCAGCCACTAGACGAATCGTAGTACCAAAGTTGAGGCGAGCATTACTATAGTTAAAGCCTCCCTTCACTTCTTCCACAGCTTCTTGGTTTAAGGTAGCATCATTAATTCTCACCTCCCCTCTAGCTTGGGGATTACTGATACTACCGGAGAGGGTAGCAGTGGCATTAATTAACCCACCAAAGCCGACAGCGGGAGGTAATTCCACAAATTCTTGCAGTAAGCTACGCACTTGAGCCACTGGTAAATCACGCAGCTGTAACTGACCGGATTGGTCTTCCCCACCAATGCTACCAGAGAAACTAGCTAAACTCTCGCCCGATGCTAAGCGGAATGGTAGTAGGGTAAGTACGCCATTTTGGAATTCCCCTTTGGCAACCATGGTTTGAGCACTGTAGTCACCCCATTGCCAATTTTCCCCTGCCAGGTCAAAATCTGCTTCGATGCCAGCGGTTGGGGAAGCATTGAGATTGACTATACCAGTAAAGCTACCTTGAGCTTCGGCAAATTCTGGTAGGGGAGAAGCATCTTCCCGTTGTTGCCGTTGTCGTTTGAGCAGTTGTTCAATTTCCGAAAGACGCCTTAGTTGATTTTGCAAAGAACTTTCT
>JAAHHL010000631.1 GCA_010672185.1 Caldora sp. SIO3E6
CCAACGAAAGGCTCCCGCAAAGCAACAGTCAAGAATTCCCAGAAAATGACGACAGGGTAGTTTCTCCAAAGACTCTTGCAACTTAGCCATCGGTAAGTAAGTTTCAGTGGCATTCAATGTAGCATCTTGGGGAATTAAATAACCTGCCGGACCATCATCCCCATTCAGGGCAATGCCATGACCTGCAAAGTAAAATAACAAGCGGTCATTTTCCTGTACTTGTTCTGGTAGGGTATGGGATAAAAATCGATTTAACTTATTGAGGGTAGCCAGTTCATTCAAGCACACCCAGACTTGGTAACCATGTTGTTTCCGCAACAGTTCCACCAGCTGTTTGGCATCATTCTCGGCGTTATGTAGGGGGGAAATACCGTTGGTATAATTATTGATGCCAATGACAAATGCCATATTTCTCGAAAATTCAGACATCAAGACAGTTCCTTTATTGGTTGTTTTTCTTTGGAGGACTGTAGGGGCGTAGCATTTGGGCGACAATTTTTCGCACATAGTCCCGGTGTATATCTATCCAAATGCTACGCCCAACCCCCTACGGCTGAATGTGTATAACTAAGCTTCATACAGCAAAGCTGTATTCTGAATAGTTGTAATAAAAGTTTACTTATGCAATGGTGACTTCCAACTTGCGTTTCAAGACAGGTTTTCGACTACTAACCTTGTTCAATCGACGCAACATTTGTTGAGCTACCAAAGTTACTTCAGTGGTTGATTGGCTCAAACCAGTCATTTCCATCATCGGTAGATTCACTTTTGTCTCAAACTCAAACTGACCCTCCTTCCGGGTCAACAAGGTACAAATTGGTTGCAAGACCTGGAGAGAGAACAACCTTGGCAAATGTTGTGCCTGCAACACTCCTTGAGAGAGTAAGTATTGACCCACTGCTGTATCCTGAGGGCAGACCTGAGCTAACTTAGAGGTAACGCGATCACTGCACCAACCCTGTTGATTAATTAACCAGAGCAGACCTTGATTATCCAAGCGCTTGGCAGCAGCCACAACAAGACCTTGAGAGAACCAGATATATTGTCTTTTACCTCTAGGGAGTTTCAACTCAGGTCCAGCACGAATGGTAAGTACACCAGTTTTGTGGATATAACCAAGAAATTCCAGGATTTCCGGTAGAGAACATTCGGACAAACAACTAGTAATTTTCATTTTCACTGTCCTAATAAGGGAATTACCGAAAGCGAGCAAGATGCTCGCACTACTTCTGTTTTTTAGCAGAGGTGGCGATTAAGAGATTAAAATCACCACCATCATCTATCAAACTAATACTGATATCTTGCACCCTGACTTAAAATACTCTGGTTTTAGTGTTGAAAAGGTATTGGGGTTAGTAGGACTTAGACAATAGTAACCCAGGTTTGTAGACCAACAATTCCGTCTACCAATAAACTATCAGGATTAGATTGACCGGAGGAATTGTAGTTGTATTGGAAATACCTGACAGCGTCTTGGGTTTGAGGACCAAACTGTCCATCAAAAACCAAATTATAGCCACGGGAAATCAAAAATTTCTGGAGGAAACGGACAGCTTCACCGGCCATACCAAATTGCAACTGTGGTAAATGGGTAGTGTAAGCAAAAGTGTTAGCTACTACAGAGGGAGAATTCAGAGTTTTAGTTTGCATGATTGATGTCCTTTAGATGAATGATTTTTGTTGAGTAAAGCTGAAACTCAAGTTCAACTTGTTTGCATCTCATATATTCATCAAACATCACTGCATACTGACTTACTACCTGGGATGATCTAACTTATGACTGACTTTTAGTTATGGCTTATTGTCTGAGGCTATAAGCTATGTCAGACAAGGCTTTCAATCATTTTATTCCATTATCTTTTAAGAAACACTCTGGCTAATTGCTAATTGCTAATTGCTAATTGCTCTGAAGAAACACAGGCTCAAACCCTTGTAAAATCGTGATAATTATGAAGAAGTGTTTCTTCCATTCATAGGGGGTGGTGCGCCGCCCGTTGGGGGGCTTTCAAGAAACAAGGCTCCAAGGCAGTCCCTATGAAAAATTTTTCACCACTATGCATGAAAATCCATCTCTTCTGACTTCTGACTTCTGACTCCTGACTCCTACTTTCGGGGCTCAGATCTTGCACGCCTGTCGAAAATTGACCAAAAAAGATGGGATACAAGCCTCCCCCCTTCTAGGGGGACTTTTGATCTTTAATATATTGATAACTTTGGAGGATACTCAACCAATAAATGAACATGGTCAGACTCTCCATTGAACTCAACTACCTTAAAATTCATTTTTCTAGCAACTTCATTCATAGCCGACTCAAGAGTTTTTAGACCCTCAGAATCAAACAGTTTATCTCTGTACTTTGTTACAAAGACCAAGTGAGCATATAAAGTGGTAACACAGTGTCTACCTCTTCTAAAATTGTTAGCCACGATTGCAGACCAAGTGCTATAATGTTACCCATGAAAGCACGTTATCGCTACAGAGTCTACCCTACACCAGGACAACAAATGGCACTAGCTAAGTTGTTTGGGTGTTGTCGTGTTGTTTTTAACGATGCCTTGGCTTTCTGTATTGAACAGTATCAAAAAGGAGAGAAAAAGCCGAAAAACGGAGAACTTCAGAAAAGATTCATTACTCAAGCGAAGAAGACTCTTGAACGCCAGTGGTTAACTGAAATTTCTAATATCCCGCTGCAACAATCTCTCAATGATTTAGAGCAGGCTTACCAGAATTTTTTCAAGTCTTGCAAGGTACACAGAAAAGGTAAACCAGTTAGACCACCACGCTTTAAGAAACGTCATGCCAAACAATCAGCACGGTTTAGGCAAGGAGGGTTTAAAGTTGGTCAAAACTTCGTTAAGTTAGCCAAAATTGGGAAAATCAAGATTGCTTGGTCTAGACCATTGCCTGTCTTACCAACATCGGTAACTATTATCAAGGATGCTGCTGGCAGATACTTTGTTAGCTTCGTTGTTGAGATAGCCTCCGAGGTATTACCCAAGACTGAGAGCAGTGTTGGCATCGACCTAGGCATTGCTACTTTTGCCACCTTGGACAATGGTCAAAAGATAGACGCTCCCAAACCTTTGAAAAAACGCATCAATCGACTACGCAGGCTGAGTAAGAATTTGTCCCGAAAGACGAGAGGAAGTAAGCGTTATGAACGTGCAAGATTGCGTAAGGCTAAACTGCAAGCCAAGCTAAAAGATACTCGTACAGATTTCCTGCACAAACTATCCACCCAGATAATTCGTGAAAACCAAACGATTGTTCTGGAGGATTTGAACGTTGCAGGCATGGTTAAAAACCGAAAGTTGTCGAGAGCTATCAGTGATTTGGGCTGGCGACAATTCCGCACTTATCTTGAAGGAAAAGCTCAAAAGTATGGTCGCGAGTTTCGAGTAATAAGCCGTTGGGAACCCACAAGTCAGACTTGCTCTTGCTGCGGTTTTCGTGGTGGAAAACTCGATCTATCAATTCGAGAGTGGACTTGTTTGGGCTGCAGCACAACACACGACCGTGATGTGAATGCCGCAAGGAATATCTTAGTCGCGGGAGGACATTCCGAGACTCAAAACGGATGTGGAGGAAGGCGTAAGACTTCTACAAAAGAAGCAGCAACCTGTGAAGCCTCAACCTGCCGAGAGTACGTGCAGTTAACACTGTTCGGCTAGTAGGAATCCCCGTCCTTCCAGGGCGGGGAGGATGTCAACTGGGTCGTTAGGGAAGAGGACGCACGGTAGTAATGCTAATTTGGCTAGTTACCCAGTCATCATAGATTTCCTCTTCTTCTGGTCTGCTGCGGAGATCACGAACTGGAATCCTTTGCATAAGCCGGTTCAGGGTGCCATTACCGCGACGGGGTGTAGGGGAAAGACGTTGAGGTAAGTCAAGTTCTGGTTGTTCGAGTAAAGTGGCATCAAATTCCGTCGAACAGACAATTAGTTTGAGAATATCTTGAACTTCTGTAATCCCCCTTTGCCAGAGTTGTTTGGGAACCGTGGGACAAATAGGCTCTCCGCGATTAACCCAAGCTTCATCTCCCTTTTCTCCCCTTGGTTGCAGCCAGATTCCTCCTGAATCTAACAACTCAGCAGAGACGGCGTAACGATCGTTTAAATCGAGCAGGGCACAATAAAGGGGTTCATTAGAGTTATTTTTGAGCTTAATTTTCAATTTGGGCGATCGCCACCTGCCATTTTCCTGTTGATATTCCAGGCGAATTTGAGTATCTAGCAAAGGTGAGCCATCCTGCTGGTAAATCAGTATTTCCACGGCATCAGGGGGAATGCGGCTGGTCGCTGGACTGGCAAGTTCGTTGATATTCAGCCAACGGCTAATATGTTCTAATCTTTGGATCACCTGCAAGGCAGTGGCATCGGTGTAACCTGTAATGGCAGCTACCAGAGGACGATCATCCGCTGGTCGTGTAATTAAATATTGACCATCACGAGCCAGTAGTTGAAATTCGGCAGCTTCAAGGGTTGTCACTTCTTGAAGATAGAGGGAAGGCTGATTACGATTAGCAGTGAGTAGGGTGCCATGAGCCAATGCTACACCAGTTTGTTCTCCTGCTAACCAAACCCCTTTGGGGGGTAGGGGCAAACTGGTAACCACGGCTTTCCAGGTCATTTCCGGTATCAGATCCCCGATACCGCTAATCCGAATTTTACTCGATTGCGGCATCACCTCCAGGATTGTTGCTTCACCTACTGCCATTGGCAATTGGCGAAGTTCTTCTGTGGGGGTATCAAAGGGAAATAATGCCAGTATTGTTGTCTCATTCCCCACCGGTTGAGAAATGCCGTGCTAGTCGGAATTCTCAATGTAATTTTTTCTGAATTTGATGAGTTGACAGAAAAACACGGTTTAGAAAAAATTAAGACCATTGGGGATGCTTATATGGTAGTGGGAGGTTTACCAGAGGAGAAGCCAG
>JAAHHL010000632.1 GCA_010672185.1 Caldora sp. SIO3E6
TCTACCCTGATGGCATCAGTATTATTAAGAGTTCAGAGCCCACTGATGAAGAAGAATTGCTCCCTGATGATTTGATACCAACGGAACAACAAAGTCTCTTGGAGAGGATTGATGTAGATGCTTTAATTAAGCAGATGCGTGGTGAGGGTGGATTAGAGATTACAGATCGGAAGTATCGCTTGAAGTTCTACCGCAACTGCTTTGTGGGCTTTGAAGCAGTCAAATGGTTAATGAAGACTCAAAAAGCTACTCAAGCAGAGGCAATTCGGTTAGGACAAATGCTGGTGGAACAAAAAGTAATTCATCATGTTGAAGATCAGCATGATTTTAAGGATGGATATCTGTTCTATCGCTTTTATCTAGATGAATAGGTGTTAGGTGTTAGGTGGTAGGTGTTAGGTGGTAGGTGTTAGGTGGTAGGTAGTAGAAATTGTTCCCTCAATGTGTGATTGGATAAATCACTTATGATACTATACGTAAGCTGAATTTTTCCTGAGAAGATGCTTAGGAATGACTGAAAGAAAATTGTTTTGTAATTTAGTAAAAATTCAGATTTATTAACTACCCTTAACAAGAGAGGATTTATAACTCTCAGCTATTATCTCTTGCTAAGGCAACCTACAAATCTCAATTGTACACAATACATTAACAATAGAAAGTAATGATTTTTAGTAACTGGCGCATATGTGAAGCTCGTCACCTTAGCTGCTGTTGGCTCTAAGAAGAATCTCTAGAAGCTTACCCTGATACAGTTTGGTCAGTAATCATGTTGTATGATAAACCAAATAGCTCCTGGAGATATTATCAGTTTCCTGCCGGACGCAATTCACAGTGTAGAAGTTATTAAGTCAGGAGGCAGAAGGTAGGAGGCAGGAGGCAGGAGGCAGGAGGCAGGAGGCAGGAGGCGATAGGAAAGAAAGTTTAGCAGTAAACTGTTTAAGTTTTTACCTAATACCTAACACCTAACACCTAACACCTAACACCTAATACCTAACACCTAACACCTAACACCTAACACCTACCACCTACCACCTAACCTGCTCCTGCAACAGAAAACAATGAATAAACTACATAAAAAGCGGTATTTAAAATTGGAAAGTTATTTGAATCGAACCACAAACCTCAAATTCCCTAGTCACCTGCTGCCAAAAGTGGGTCAATTTTGCCGAAACCTTAATCCCCGTTCTCTCAGGGCAAGGCTAACGGTAGGAATTGCTGTTGTTGCTGCTGTCGGGATGGGCTCTCTTGCCATGTGGATTAGCTGGAAAATGCAAGATATTTTAGTAGTTACTCACAAACAGAGCATCAAATACATTGGTGAACGCTTGCCCCAGGAGGTGGAAATTTACAGCGATATGATGTCAATGGAAAAGGGAATGCAAAAAGCGGTTAATAACCTAACCATTAATAACACTTTGCTGTGGATACGGGATACTGATGGTGCTGTTGCTGCTCAGTCTGCCCAGCTGAAAGCAAGTAGAAAACTGAACTATCTTAAGACTCTCTCCGATATGCCCCTGACACCGAAAGTCAGTGAAGTGAAGGGAGGTTACTGGATATTGTGCGGCTCTCCTTTGATGGTGAGTGGGGAAAAAATGGGTACTTTGTATATTGCTCAGGATATTACTGAAGACCAAGTCATGTTTATGAGCATGATTCGGAGTCTAGGTATCGCTAGCTTACTGACAATTGGGGGTCTAACTGTTGCGATCGCATTTTACATCCAGCGTTCCCTCCAACCCTTACAGCGGATGGGACAGTTAACCCAAAATATTTCTGCCGATGATTTGGGTGAGGCGCACATCCATTTGGATAATGCTCCTAGTGAACTCAAAGAACTAGCCCAAACTTTTGATGAGATGTTAGTTCGTCTGCATCAGTCTTGGGAGCAGCAGCGGCAATTTGTCAGTAATGTCTCCCATGAATTGCGCACACCTTTAACTGTGGTCTCTGGTTATCTACAAAGTACCTTGCGACGAGGCAATAACCTTACCCAACCCCAGCGAGAAGCCTTAGAAATTGCTGGCTCAGAAGCGGATCGTACTATTCAGTTATTGCAGGATTTACTTGACCTAGCACGGGTGGATAGTGGTCATCTGCACTTTAATCTAGAACCTTTAGTACTCAATGATTTAGTTCAAGAAATCGCTGAGATGGCAAGGCAATACAGCAATCGGGTTATCCAAGTAGAGTCTCCCAACTCTGATATTGAGGTAAAAGCAGATACTAATCGCCTGAAGCAAGTACTGTTAAATCTAATTGATAATGCAGTCAAGTATTCTGACTCTGGTCAACCGGTGACACTAAAATTAGATTATGTTGGTGAGTGGGGCAGAATTCAAGTGTGCGATCGAGGTAACGGTATTCCTCTGCAACACCAAGCCCGAATTTTTGAGCGTTTTTATCGGGTAGATGATGCTCGTGCTCGTTCTACTGGTGGTTGTGGTTTGGGTTTATCGATTGTACAAACTCTGGTAGAAGGGATGGGAGGTCGGGTTACGGTACGTTCTCAGTTGGGTAAAGGTAGTGTATTTTCGGTAACTTTACCCATTAATTAGGGTTTGCTGAATAAGTCCTTAGCTTTCAGTTTTGAGCTTTCAGCTGTCAGCTGTCAGCTTTCAGCTTGAAGATTACTCAGGTATTTCCTACAAAAGTACAAGGTTTTTGAGCCCATTGATATAATTTCCTTGCATAATTCAAGGCTGTTCAACGGTTGAAACCATTGTCTGGCATGGCTTGCACACTTATTCAGCAGACCCTAATTAGGGACTTCAATAGGTACATTTTTTCGGAGGAAATCACTTTAGTAGTCAGGATCATGGCGATCGCATTCCGATAAACTCTCTCTTCGCATCTCCTTGTCTGCAAATCAGACTCCCATGAACTTTCGTTTAAAATATTGAGTCGGGAACTGATCTACCATCTTAATTGTCATACGAGTCATGTCTTATCTGATTTGGTTATCACGAGTAGCATTACTTGGGTTGGCAGCAACCGCAGCAAGTGCTATTTTGTTATTCTCCACAGGGGCTAAGGAAGAAAGTGACTCTAACCAAGTCATTGCTCTGACTCAGGAAAATATTCAAACCTGGAAATCCCGAGTGGCTCAGCCGCCAACTCCTATAACCCAAACTAGTTCACCAAAGCAATCAGGGGATGAGAAAAAAGTACCTGAGCGCTCTTTTGATCTCAACCAAAGCTTGAGCCTCAATGCCTCTCTATTTGCCACTCATACCTCCCTGGGGATGGTAGCAATTGGGGTAGCGGAAGGGAATTATCGTTTATTTATCGAAAACAATACTCTTTATTTAGAGCAAACAGCAGGTTATTTTGGACATACTGATCCAGGAAACTTATCCTGGGGTGAAGTAGTTACCAACTATGGGCCCTGTAGTGATCAAGGACGTAGTGGGGGCAATATTGCGAAAGCCGAGCAAATGTGCTCCCAGCGTGCATTGGGAGGACTTTCTCGACAACTGCTGGATTTAAATACAGTGGGAATTGACCCCAATGCTGACATAGAAGCTGTACTCAACACTGCGGATCTTTACAATCAAGCCAGACTAATCCATTCTCGTAAGTTTCCCGAAGCCTTAGTTCTAGCACGCCAAGGAGGTAAAACTGGAGTTGAGGCAATCGCTTGGGCAAGAACGGCATCTTTCTACATCAATGAGTATAAGGAGTTTGACTTACAACAAGGAGAGAACAAAGCTAGTGGACTTATTGGCATTTGTGCCAGAGAAAACCTAGCGATAACAGAATGGCAATGTGTTTATAAGGATCAGCTACGACGAGCTCAGGCTATTGCCTCGGTTTTAGACAAATATCGACAAATTTCTGTAAACTAGATTAGAAATACAGTATTGTTTGATTTTTTTTGTCAAGTGTTCTGGTAACAATCCTATGACTATGGTAATCTCAGCGGCTTTGCACGCGACATCTGCCTCGCCAGTTCAAGCTCCTGAGCGGTCTGGTCAGGTTACCCGCAAGCCTTATCCTAATTATAAGGTGATAGTGCTAAATGATGATTTCAACACATTTAAGCACGTAGCCGAGTGTCTGATGAAATATATTCCTGGGATGACCAGCGATCGCGCCTGGGAACTTACCAATCAGGTTCACAATGAAGGTCAAGCAATTGTCTGGGTTGGTCCCCAAGAACAGGCAGAACTGTATCATCAACAACTCAAACGTGCTGGACTCACAATGGCTCCCCTAGAAGAAGCATAGACTTATGGGCAAATCCAAAAGCGGTAGGTTAGTTTGGAATCACTCAACCCACATTCCTGGTTTAATTGAGGTGCTAGAGCGGCTCAAAAGTTACAGTGGGGTACAAACCATTACCCCTGCCGTTATTGGGCGTGCGAAAAGCCATTGTCCTCGCCTGCAAATAAAAGTATCTGTACCCATTCGCGGTGGGTTTAAGCTCATTGCACGACAAGGAAAAACTTTTCAAGAGGTGTTTATCCTTACTCAATTGAATAAGACTGAATTACAGGACGCGATCGCAAAAGCTCTTAAACTTAAGTAAGTGTTATTTGTTGTTTGTTGTTTGTTGTTTGTTATTTGTTGTTGGTCATTGGTCATTGATTATTAGAGCTCTTTGCTCAAAATCCTTGCACCTTCTTTTAAGTTATACAAAATCCGGTATCGATATACCCGCTATGCCCACATTGTAGGGACGTTTCATGAAACGTCCCTACAGGGATTTCACGATTTGCTCAAAACGGCTCTATTGTAACCGGATTTGATATTAACTCAATACTTATTACTTATTACTCTCGATAAACTAGCACCTCAGCCGCAAGGGGGTCGGGCGAAGCATTTGGACAGGTATATACCGGGTCTATGTGCTTAAATTATCGCCCAAATGCTTCGCCCCTACTGCTCCCCAATGTGTTTCTCATGTTCAATTGGGGGCGCGAAGCGCTC
>JAAHHL010000633.1 GCA_010672185.1 Caldora sp. SIO3E6
TAGAGGGTATGGAGCCGTACCCTCTGCTCGGAGAGGATGCTCAAGTTTGGGTATCTCGTTCCCGTTGTGAGGATCAAGAACTGCGCGATCGCCTGCTGGATCAGACCAATGAGAATTAGAGAAGCATTACTCGGAGTCGATCGATTATTCCTTGACACAGCTCCAGTCATTTATCTGGTTGAGCAAAACCCCCAGTTCTTTGATAAAGTTCGTGTAGTTTTTGAAGCCGTCGATCAAGCACAGATTCGTGTTGTTGTCTCTCCAGTCACATTGGCAGAATGTCTGGTTGGCGCATATCAAGCCAATCAAATACAAATTGCGAACAACTTTGTCCAGTACTTAACTCAGGAAGATACTGACTTTGTTCAGACTACTGTAGTGATTGCAGAGCGAGCAGCACGACTACGGGCACAATATAACTTACAGATGACAGATGCATTACAAGTCGCAACATCAATTGAGGCTAAATGCGATGCATTCCTGACAAATGATGTTCAGCTTCAACGAGTTCCTGGCATACGAGTATTAATTGTGGGCGATCTACGAATCTGAACTCAAGGAAGAGGAGAAACTGTGCATCTTGCCGAGTAGTTTGTCCAAAAATTGAGTTACGATCGCTGCTAAGTCACGGATAGCGATTAAGCGGACATGATCTTAGGGGTGGGTTAGTGCCTCCTGCCTCCTAAAAGTCCTACGCTATAGTCTTGAAAAAGTGACCAATCAGATAAAGGGAGCCGCACAAAACAATTAACCCTTGGCTATCAAGAGGGTTTGAAGTAGCTGCCTGTAATCCTAACTCTAACTGGGGATAGGTGCGACAATTAGTTAATTGGGGCTCAATATCCTTAGCGATCTCTTGCAATTTTTCTGGCTCAGCGGATCTATAATCCGGTACTGGTACTAGGTACAGTCGGTCACTAGGCTTGAGTAAAGCTTGGAAGATCTCAGCATGATCCTTAGTGGCAAGAATACCCATTACCCAGGTAATTGGAGTATGGAAAGTATCGACATATCGCCGGAGAGCCTGAGCTGATGCTGAATTATGAGCACCATCAATTAGTATGGGGTGATTATGCCAACTAGTCCATTGTAAACGTCCCGGCCATGAGGTTTTTGTCATGCCAGTGACAATTGCTTCTTGAGTAATTCCCCAACCCTGTTGTTGTAGTATTGTTAAAGCCGCGATCGCAATTGCGGAGTTAATCAGTTGAATATCTCCTAGCAAGGGTAAGGGATATTCCATGCCTTGGTAGGAAGCCCATCTAGGGATTAATTTTTCATTGAAATTGTATTGTGCCTGAGGAACTTTAAGTTCAGTGGCTGGTTCTACCCAAACAGTAGGACAATTTAGCTGCTCAACCCGTGGGGAAATCACTTGTTTGGCTTCTGAGGGTAAAGGTCCGATTACCGCTGGACAATTTAACTTCAGGATACCAGCTTTTTCCCCAGCAATATCCGCCAGAGTTGGACCAAGCAGTTGCCAATGTTCTCGACTCAGGGAAGTAATAATGCTAACTAAGGGGTTATCACAGACATTAGTAGAATCCAGCCTTCCCCCTAATCCCACTTCTATCACTGCTATATCGACTTGTTGCTGAGCAAAATACAACCAAGCGGCGGCAGTAATTACTTCAAACTGAGTGGGAGAATCTTCCGCATCCTCTGGAATTAATGCTTGAATTTGCAGTAGTATTTGTCCTAACTCCTGAGCAGCAATTGGCTGTTCATTAAGACAAATACATTCTGTCCAATCTACTAAATGGGGAGAAGTATAACGCCCTACTCGATAACCTGCCTCTGTCAAGATAGCAGAGAGATAGGCACAAACGGAGCCTTTGCCATTAGTCCCTGCAACATGAATAATGGGAACACGGTGATGTGGATTACCCAAATCTGCCAATAGTTGCTCAATTCGCTCTAAGCCTAGATTAATACCGAAGCGCTGATAGGGTTGGAGGAGGGAGTCGATGTTCACCAGAGAATTTAGAATTTAGAATTTAGAATTTAGAATTGGGAATTGGGAATTGATGGGGATTGTAGAGCAGTTGCTAAGGCGATTAGGACAACGCTAAATGTAGCAAACCTTTACCTGTCAATCTTTTGCCTTCTGCCCTCTGCCTTCTGCCTTGGAGCCTTTTGCTGTACAAATTTGGGTTAGCTTAATACAGTGAACGGTCTAATCCTGCTTTAACCCAATTAATACACTCTCGCTCTGAACTAAATATCTTAGGGGCAGCAACATTATTCAAATTGTGGGGTTTATAGTGGTCGTAGTAATATTTATTAGCCTCCTCATAGACAATAATCAAATCGTTGCGGTAGGTGTAGCGATGCTTAAAGTAATCATCTTTACTGATAATATCTGCATGTTCGTCCAAATATTTTTTGGCGATATCAATCAGGCGTTCCAGTTTATTGGCATAAGTTCCCTCCGGGTTATCTGATTTGTGTAATTTACTTTTATGTCCCGATTGTGAAAGTAGTTTGTAAGAATAAATTGATTGATTATTAACGTCGGTAAGTCCAAAAGGAATGATTAAATATCCTTTGTACGAAACAGATTGTTCATAAAGTAGACGACTCATACCAAATCGGGTTTAGTTGTACAGGTTATTAGTTAAGGTAGGCAACAGGCAAAGGTATCGGAGTAGGTACTAGATCTCTTGCCACCTCCCTTACTCTCCTCTTGAAAAGGGGGAAATAGCTCCCTCCCGTTGATAAGGAGAGGATTGGGGAGGGGTCAAAGATATTTAGAAGTCTACTATTGTAGCAGCAGGTATTGTTGTTGCAAGTTTACTAGGAACAGCAACAAGGCTTGCATTCCAAAACAAGCAATAATTTTCGTCTAAACATCCACCATCAATGGTACGCTCAAAAACTGACAATTAGTTTGTGGAAAAGGTTTGATGTGATTCCAGAATTCGACGAGAACGGCAATTTACCGCCAGGAGTACATTTTTGCGAATGGGAGGAATTTGTAGAACGATTTGGTACTAATGCGCTTAGGTTGCGTTTACTGCGGGGACTGCAAATGGCAATAGAGCAACTAAAAGCAGCGGGTTGCCAGACAATTTATATCAATGGCAGTTTTGTTACCATTAAAGCAGACCCTGGGGATTTCGACGCTTGTTGGGATAGAGAAGAGGTGGATATAGACTATCTCAGAATTTATGCTCCTAAACTACTGAATCATTATGACCGTACTGGACAAAAAGCTAAATACAGAGGTGAGATATTTCCCTCCGATCAACCCATAGGCAATTATGGAATGAATTCTTTTGAGTTCTTTCAGCGGGATAGAAAGCAAAATAAAAAAGGTATTATTGCAATAGATTTGGTTAGGTTTAACTTATGATCAAGAATGAACAAGAGTATAAATTCACTCAGGATATCATTAGAGAATTTGAAAAATCTCTAGCTACCTTAGAGGGAGATCAAGCTAAAAAAAATAATGACCCCGATGGCTGGGAACTTATGAGAGGTTCATTACAATGTCATTTGGATAAGTTAAAAGCAGAAGTAGTTGAGTATGAAAAGCTTATATCCCATAATCACCATAGTCCCATTGTACTTCAACTTGATGACATTGATGATTTACCCCAAATTTTAATTAAAGCTCGTATGGCAGCCAAGCTCAGTCAACAGGAACTAGCGGAGTTAGCTGGACTCACAGAAGAGCAAATTAAACGTTATGAGGATAATGACTACGAAGATGCCAGCTTTATAGATGTAAAATTTGTGATTGATGCTCTAGATATCCAAATTCAAAAAGGGGAGTTTTTTATTCCTTTAGATACGCTCAGAAGAACACCGATTACCAAAGAAGAATTGCTAGTTTCTCAGACAGTAAACAGAAGACAAGTAGTATGATACTCAGGGGGTGACAAGCGAATGTCATAAAGATAAACGCGATTGCCTCAGTTAAATTGTCTGAAACTCTTAAGAAATAAGGCTCCGAGGCAGAAGGAAGAAGGTTTGCAAGGTAGTGTCGATACACCAGAAAACCACTTATGTTATATTGTCCAGGAATTAGCCCCAGGGCGATCGCAGTGTGAATCAGCTTAAGGAACAGGAAGTATCTAAGATAGTAGAATGCAAAACAACACTCTCTACCTAGACTTCATCGAAAAAGCTCTTCAAATTCCCCCAATAGACCTAGATGCACCTCTGATCATAGATCTGTTTGCTGGTTGCGGGGGGCTAGCGCTGGGTTTTGAAGCCGCAGGTTTTAGAACCGTTGGTTATGAAAAGCTTGAAGATGCTTGTGCTACTTATCGTCACAACCTGCACAATTCCTGTCATCAGGTAACGCTTACTCGTAAACCTAATCTAGCCAACAGAGCTACCGTAATTATTGGCGGTCCCCCTTGTCAACCTTTTAGCGTTGGTGGACATCAACTTGGGCTCCAAGATAGCCGTGACGGCTTTCCTATTTTTATTGATGCTGTTAATCAATATCGTCCTCAACTAGCTTTGTTTGAGAATGTGCGGGGAATGCTATTTCGCAACAAAGCTTATTTTGAAGAAATTGTAACGGCTCTTAGGGAGTTAGGCTATATCGTTGAATGGAAGATCCTCAATGCTGCCCATTATGGCGTTCCTCAGCGGCGAGAACGTCTTTTTTGTGTTGCTCATAAAGGGCGATGGGAATGGCCACGAAAAACCCATTTGAACTCGCCATACACAGCTGGTGAAGCTTTAGGAGAATTGGCATTTTTAGCAAATTCTGACTCCAAATTTCTAACTCCTAGTATGGATAAGTATGTCAAAAAATATGAGATAGCTTCTAAATGTGTTAGACCTAGAGATTTACATTTGGATGTACCTTCTAGAACCGTCACTTGTCGTAACCTTAGTGCTCCGACAGGAGATATGCTACGTATTAGATTGCCTGATGGGCGTAGAAGACGGTTAACTGTCCGAGAAG
>JAAHHL010000634.1 GCA_010672185.1 Caldora sp. SIO3E6
TTAACCCAATGTAGCCGGTTTTCAATCAACCAATGTCCTCGAATACCTGCAGCTAAATGACGTGATTGAGGAGATAAAGAACAAAGATAATAACTAATACTTTGGACAGCTTCATCGCCACGAGTACAAATCATATAAATCTGTATTGAACTCATATAAATTGTGAAGATCAACAACTGGATAGTTATCTGCTATCTCATAGTTTTTGTGATTAAACATGTTCTTAATAAAAGAATTACTACCACCGAACTCAACTATTCTTGGCTCTAAAAATTGTTTTTCATGGAAATTTTCGGATATAAAATTGATATGAGCTAAATATGCAGCATATCGGCTATATTGGCATTTATCTAGCTTGTATATCAAATCTTCAACCATCATTATTGACCTAAAACTAATCATTATTTACTTTTTTGTTGTCTACATCTTGAAGGCCACGTCTAATTTTAGCAATTCCAGAAGAAGACAAATCTACAAGCCATACATAAGAGCATCCCAATGCTTCAATCTTAGCTTCGTGATTCAAATATGCTTGAGGAATAATCAACACATTTATACCTAAATCCAAGAAATTCTTAGCGCATAAATCAGGGTTTTTAACAGGCGGTATATCTCGATTTATGATGGTGCAGTTTTCCCCAAAAAGTAAGGTCTCAGATACGATTTCGTAGTTTTCTCCATACCAAAGCCTACCAAGGCAATGAGCATCAGATTCTAACTCCCAAAAATAAATTCCACGACCATAAAAAGCACAGTGAGGTGGATTATTGTTGACAATCCATCCTTCTGACTCAATTATGGGCTTTATTCCTAGTTTGGTTGTGTGAAATACCTTTTTATGTTGAGTCATTTATTCAAACAATAAATTGATTTTACAGAAATTATTCTGATAAAAATTTTCATGCCATTGTAAATTATTTTTTGCCATGAAAATATTTAAAACTATATCTAGATACTCTTGATAATTTATTAATTTATGATCAAATAAGAAAGCTGTAAGACAGATGTTTTCATATGCAACTTTGTGGGAAAAATACATCATACTTCCGACATAGGTATCTTCAAATAATTTTTTTATCTCTAGCTTGGTAAAGTTGATAGATGTAACCCATTTTCTTTCTATATTACAACTAAATAAAGTCTCATCATTAATTTGAAAAATCTCTAAATCCGCTTCTTTTATAAATTTACACCATAACCAGGCGTGAATAAATTCACCTAACATCGGTTCTCCTTTTTGCTGAATATGGGATTCTTCATGCACTTGTTGCATAAAGATAAAAAAGTCCATGATTCCTTGTATTCCGTAACCATCTACTAAAATCTGCTGTTGCTTCAAGCTTAATTTATAGAAATAGGTAGGTCCCCACATAGCTGGTTTTTTGGGGAATAGACATGAATTTTGAAAATATTCAAACCAATAGAGATTAGCTGGATCTTGATAACATTCCTCACTAATATCAATATCAAAACCTTTGATAAACTCATACCACTTATAAAAGAGAAGAGATCGAAAATCAGATTCAGCAATTTTTGAGTTTAATGAAGGAGGTGTATAGTTGTAGCTTGGCAATCCTGAAAAATTTTTACTTATCCAGTTATACCAGTTATCATACGCAGTAAAAATATCGTAATGTGGAATATTAACTGCTTTCATAGAATCAGAAATGATCGAATGCACATATAATCGAAATGAATATCTATCTACAAGATACTCTGGAAGAAACACAGGGAGTTTAGGATGAATATATTGGTTGCTTTCTGTAATATTTTTATACCATTCAATACGGGCATATAATCGCAAGTATTCAATTTTATGAGTAAAACAATTTTTACTGCTTGAACTAGTAATTTGTTTATTATTTATTAAATGTTCCTTGATGGGATACTTCAATCTTCGCTGAAATACGCGAACTTTGAAAAAAGAGTTAATCAATGAAATATCTTCTAAATCCTTATATTCATTTCTGGCAGTTTTGAATTGCTTTAAAATGTCCAGAGTTAAAAACTTGACATCATCAATGTAAAAATAGTTTGTGGGGTTAAATATTAAGTCATCAATTGAAATGAACTCATCATCTGAATATTTCAAAAAATGATCGTTATGACAAACTATCATTTGGTTGTCACAAGCTTGTTTTGCCATTTTTTCAGCAGCCAAGAAGTCTAAATCGTAACAATCTCTTAGTCCAAATGCTGACAAAACGGCACTTCCACTAATACAGAAATCATCTTTGTCAAAAGAATTACTTGCAACCCACTCATTGAATAAAGATAAATACAAAAGAAATTTATCTGGTTTTTTAAGAGAAACATTGTTAATATAATCAATACTATTATCATTAAAAAATAACTTAGCAAGTCTAATAGTTTGTTCATGAATATCATTTATGTGCAAAGAGTGGTTACCTAAAGCAAAAAAACTTCTTAGTCTTAATTTAAGTTGAGCAATTTTTTTTGCAGATTTTGTTGACAATAGATAAACTTTCAAAGGATTTGATAATGAACCAAAACACATATCTACCTTATGTTTTGCACCTGCAAATCCGTTGAGAGCATCTCCTAACCAATTTTCATCTTTATAAAGAGAGAGGATTGTATTAAACTGTCCAATATTGGTTAGATAAATATCTTTCTTATAGTAAACATCGACATATTCACATACTAGATTCTCAAATGATGTTAATAAATTTTCAGCTTTTGCTTTTGGAAAGACACACAAAAGGTAAGTATCAGGATTAAGCTTTGCATATTCTAGTGCAATAAAATCAGAATATTTTGTTTCTAGTCCTTTATTCAGAAAGAAGGCATAATCGAAAACGTAAGAATTATCAGGCTTTAAACCCTTCATCCTGATGGTATCAATGGGCTTTTCATAATAAGCTGAGAGTGCTAATCTATGCGAACCATCTATAGGACAGTTATTTTCATCCAAAGGAATAAGGAACGAAGATTTTAGATCGGTTTCCTCATTGCAAAAAAAAATTAAGTCGTTAAATGTATTTACAAATACATTTTCACCAGTTTTTCCAGAACCGTCATCTTCAGAAAAATTATTAAACGCCTTGATATGCTTCTGATAAACAACTTCACCCCATTTCGTTTTCAGATTTTTAGCCTTATACAGGATATAAATATACTTTGCGATAAGATCAAACCTAGCTGGATTTATCAAAAGATTCATGGCATCAAATTGTTCAATAATAATATTATCAAAAAATGTATAGTACTTAAGTATGTGAGTTGAAATGCCTAATTCGTCGATATTCATCTTATCCTCCTAATATAATACTATTTCATTTCGATGATTCTAAAATTTCATCATCAATCATATCTAATATCTTAGAACAAATGTTCAAGTCGAACTTCCTAGCATAGATTTTTTTGCTACTCATTAGATTAGAAAAATCATGACAAGAAAAAATCAGAGGATGAAAAAGATTGGGCTTACTCCAATCTATATATTTTAAGTTATCATTAACAATACTTTCCCTTATCGTATCTGGAGAATTGAGTAATATAGTTTGAAAAAAGATTTCATCTGGTATGTAAGTGTACTTGTGGTATTTCAAGAAATCAGGATGCTCTTGGACGAAATTCAGTATGTATCTAACTGCACTCATTGTTATACAAAACCATTGAGAATCTGCATATGGCTTTACATATGACACATGAGTTCTTGGTTTATCAAAGAAAAAACCCAAAAAAATGTTTGTAAATATGTTATCTTTTGATGGGTATTCATATTTTGAGCCAAGCAGGTTTATATGATACTTGCCAAGTCTATTTGTCAAGATTTCTTGTTTCCATGGATCTTGGTGTGAATCATAAACACAAGGAAAATAGCTAATGTAGTTATTTCCATAATTTTCTTCAAAAAAACCACGGATTGTGTTGTTTTTTACTAATGGATAGTCTTGTCCACTTAATGTCACTATGTAGTCATATTTTGTTAAAGATTTTGCAATTTCTGAAAAAGAATTGAGAGTAGCATTTACGAGTCCGATGCTTCCCCAAGGGCTTTTGCATCTCTTTACAAATTTAATTTTACTATCATTTTTTTTGATTTTTTTAAGGCTAGTCTTAAATGGGAATAGATGCTGTCTTTTATCAACATGGATAAAAAAATCAGAGTATGGGGAACTTAATCTTTCTATCAATCTAGCTAGCATTTCGGGATATTTATGTGCTAAAATAGCATACGCGATATTTATTTTTCTTGGCATCGTAATAATCTCCTCCAATACTCCGGATAGCTTTTGATAGTCAACAACAGAATAGGGGTTTCAGCACTCTTAAACAGTAGTTAAACGAACAAGAAATCATCTAAATTATTGCTCCTCGAAGAAGTTCTAATATTTTTAATTCAATTTCTTTATAATTTGAACATACAAAGTCTGCATCTACTATTTTGTCTTTTGAGAACGTTGTAGATAGTCCAATACATATCATTCCAGCTTCTTTCGCTGCTCTTATTCCATTAGGAGAATCTTCTATAACTAAGCATTCTGATGGTTCTACTGCTAACTGTTTTGCCGTATAACGGAAGATGGTTGGATCTGGCTTGGATTTTCCGCCGATTTCATCGATAGAAAACACTTTTTCTTGAAAAAGTTCATATATGCCTAGCTTTTTGTCTATAGCATATAAATTATCTTTTCTTAAAGATGTTGCAACACATACTTGCAAAAATTGGGGTATTTTATCGAAAAATTCTTTAAATCCGTCTATATATAAAATGTTTTTTGATAAAATATTTTGGAATACATTTGTTCTTTCATTCACAGATTTCTCTATGTCGTCTGTAATACCATAGAAATCCATAAGAATCTCCGTACTTTCTTTCAGTGATCGTCCTGCCACCATATGTTTTACTGCATGACGTTCATACAGTATTCCTTGCCTACTCAAAAAAACTGTCA
>JAAHHL010000635.1 GCA_010672185.1 Caldora sp. SIO3E6
GGAATTGGGAATTGGGAATTGGGAATTGGGAATTGGGAATTGGGAATTGGGAATTGGGAATTGGGAATTGGGAATTGGGAATTGGGAATTGGGAATTGGGAATTGGGAATTGGGAATTGGGAATTGGAGAGTGTACATATCTTCCCCATCTTTCCTATCCTCCTTATCTCCCTTGTCTCTCCCATCTCCCCATCTCCCCATCCCCGCGTCCCCGCGTCCCCGCGTCCCCGCGTCTCCCCATCCCCGCGTCCCCGCGTCCCCGCGTCCCCGCGTCCCCACGTCTGCCATCAAATCTCCAACCACAGCAAACTTGTGGGAATATTTTTTGGGTGCTTTGGTAAGCATCTCGGATTTCATTACGCCGAATTTGTCTATCCAACGATGCCAACGGGTTTCCCACTCAGCGTAGATAACCTTGCGGTAACCTAAGCGAGAACCGATGATTACGGGAAAAATTTGGTCGCCTCCCAAAAAGACAACTACTCCCTTGTTATGCCAATCCCAGTTGTCTGCGGTTATCCCCCACAGCAAAAACCGAAAGAAATGCTCTGCACTCTGTACCCTGTCCACTTCTGGATAAGATAAGGCAATGTCGGCTTCTTTTCCCGTAGCATTGGGACAAGGGGACAGCACTACTGAAATACGTACTAAAGAGTGGTTATCTCCTAGCTTTTGCCGTAATGCTTTGACTACCGGTTTTACCCAGGTGGTAACTTCCCCTGGTCCGTTGGAAAGAATTAAGATATCCACAATTATCGAGCAAATTTGCGATCGCTATACTTAGACTAGTGGCACGACACATCTAAAAATGTAGGTTGGGTGAAACGGAGTGAAACCCAACGCAGAACCCTCAATTGTTGGGTTGCGCGATCGCTACACCCAACCTACTTATTCCATTATTAAATAATAATAGCAAAAAACAATAAAAATCTCAACTGTCCTGGAGCCTTTTACTATATCTAGGTAACTTTCCAACCACTATTTAATTTAGGCAATCTTTAACTGGGTTTACACTAAACTCATAATTCTTGAACTTATAATTGAGAGAGATATCATCCCAGGGATAGAGGCGCTACCGTCTACTTCTGAATTTCTACAAAACAGGAAAAAATATGAGTGGCATGAAAATAATTGTCACATCGTTAAGTCATTGGTTTTAGTACCCAATGACTCTTGTCCAATAATTGATAATGAACAATGGATAATGGATAATTACCTCTCCTTGAAAGAAGATTGAACTTAAGGACAATATTTTCTTTTTATTCTATTCATCAACGATAGCTTTAACGTTAGCAAGGAACGAGCATCAGGGTTCTTAGACCAAATCAAACAATTATCAATTATCAATTATCAATTGATAAGACATATCTTGGTGTGTCTTAAAAGTCCAGAATTATCAACAAAATACTCATGATCTTCAAAAAACAGTTCAATTCTTTGATGAATTGCTTGAAGAGGAGGGTGAAATGGTTTGTCAAGCCGATTTCTCAATGGCTTGTCGAACTACTACCTTATGCTTTTGATCAAGTTTTTCGATTTTTGAGCAACAATCAGTTGCTGTTACTGATTGTGTGTGGACTATTGCTATTAACTCCCCTAATTACCTTACGTCAAGCAATTTGGCAACAAGGCTTGGTGGCGGGATTATTGATTGCGGTGGCATACATTGCCCAACAGATAGAGGAGCAAGACAACAGCAAAAAAACTAGCGAATATGTTCACTTGTTTTTGGTTATCCTGAGTATTTTGACAACAGTCCGCTATCTTTACTATCGTACCAGTTATACTCTTAATTTAGAAGACTGGCTAAATGGAACTTTATCCTTATTGTTGATTTTTGCCGAAATTTACTCGATTACCGTCCTGTTCCTTACCTACTTTCAAACCCTCAAAATCAAAGACCGCAAGCCAGTTGACCTAGCAGATTTTCCCAAAAACCAGTGGTTGACAGTTGATATTTATATTCCTACCTATAACGAAAGTGTGGAGCTTGTCCGCAAGACTGTACTAGCAGCTATAGCCATTGACTATCCAGCGGACAAAAAGAAAGTTTATGTGTTGGATGATGGTGGAGCAGAACAATATAAAGCTCGTCGAGCACAGCTGCGCCGAATGTGTGAAGAATTGGGCGTAACTATGATGACTCGAGACAATAATGACCACGCTAAAGCGGGGAATATCAACACAGCATTTAAGCGCACTGATGGGGAGTTGGTGCTAATTCTAGACTGTGACCATATACCAACCCGAAATTTTTTACAGGAAACCGTCGGTTTCTTTTTAAGAGACGAAAAACTTGCGTTTGTGCAGACACCCCACTGGTCTTATAACCCTGACCCCTTTGAACGTAATTTGCACACGCGGGGGAAAATTCCTGTAGTAAATGAGCTGTTTTATAAGGTACTACAAAAGGGTAATGATTTCTGGAATGCAACGATATTGTGTGGCTCAGCAGTATTGCTCCGCAAAGAGTACGTGCTTCAAGTAGGTGGCATGGCAACGGAAACCTTGACAGAAGACTGCCATACTGGTTTACGACTCCATTCCCTGGGCTACAAGTCAATCTACTACGACAAGATTTTAGCCGCAGGTCTTGCTCCCACAAGGTTCTCTTCCTATGTTAAGCAACAAGTCCGTTGGGCAAGGGGTACGGCTCAGGTTTTGCGCTTAGAAAACCCACTGTTTAACCCGAAATTGAATCTAACTATTCCCCAGAGGCTCTGCTATTTCGGTGCCACATCCTATTTCTTCTACGGTTATTCCCGATTAATGTATGTGCTAACTCCAGCCTTATTTCTCTTGTTTGCTATCAGTCCAATCAAACATCTGGGGCTCGAAACTTTATTCTATTTCATTCCCCATATTTGGCTCTCCCAACAAACAAACCACATTTGTTTCAAGCATGTTCGTTTTTCCTTCTGGAATCAAATTTTTGAATTGGCTCTTTCTTTCCAAGCCGGAATTGTCACTCTTTTAGCTATGGTTAACCCCAAACTGGGTTCTTTCCAGGTGACTGATAAGGAGCTAACCCCTGTTACAGAGCGTTACTTTGACTTTGATTCGGTGCGATACTTAGTGATCTTGAGTGCCATTACTGCTGTTTCCCTGCTTACTGTACCTTTTTGGCTGTGGTTCAGTCCAGAAGATGCCCAGACTGTCCTTATGCAGATATTTTGGTGTACCTTCAATTTATTTATGCTCCTAGCAATCTGTTTTGTTGCCTTCGAGCAACCCCAATTACGTCGGACACATCGCCTACCGAGGAAGTTAACCGCTGTGATTCACAGTGGCAACCAAAGTTGGATAGGTCAAACCGTTGATGTTAGTGAGAGTGGAACCCAAATCATTTTGGATGAATGGCCAAATATTGCTGATGAAATCAAATTAGAGTTAGAGGGTGACTACGGGGCACTGGCGCTGCTGAATGGTAGAGTTATTCGAGCAACTGCCACGAGTAAGCATCAAGCAAGACTTTTTATTAATTTTATTAATCTTACCTCCTTCCAGAAGGATGATCTGAACTTAGTGATCTATTCTGATGTCAAAGAGTGGTCTTCCCAAACACGTACTGAGGTAAACGATCCCCTAGAATCCTTCAAGTTCATTATGACAGCAAGCAAGCGTGTCTTCCGCGAATTTCAACCGGCGATTACCCAGAAGATGGGCATCAAAAGCACTGTACGCAAACGAGTTGAGGCTGTAGCACAGCTTTATCCAGATGGTTGGGAAAGTGGCTCTATTCGCGCAAAATTAACGGAAATCGGGACTCAGGATTTAAGGTTGGAATTAGATGGCAGACAAATTCTACATCTGGAAACTATGCTACAGACACAACCGATAATCGGTTTATTGATCTCTCAGGATACCAATGATTCACAGCCTCAATATTTGTTGGCTCAGTTTGAAATAATAGAAGAATTAGCGATTTATTATCCTCCAAAGCTAGATAACTCACAACGCAGTGCAAATATTAACCCAGTTGCAATGGAGTTAAGTTTTCCAGAGTCATTAAAACTGAAGCAGCATGACAAAATCCAACTACTGTTGCAGAGCCTTAATTGACATTACCAATAGTATGGAAGAGGTGAGTCGCGATCGCCAAAACTCATTGATCAAAATTGCGATCAGCTTCTGGAGAAAGAGTAGGCTGTACGCTAGAATTAGAGCAAGCCGTGCCAGCCGAAAAAGCACTGTACAATTAGAGAAAGGTTCCCTTGCCACAATTCTAGGGAGCAAGATGCTCCCACTACTCCTGACACTCAATAACAAAGGAAGCGATTGCAATGGCTCAATTAACGATTCAAATTTCCGATGAACTAGCTCAACGCTTAGAGCCTTTACACAATCGTTTACCTGAACTGCTTTGGCAACTGTTAGACTTAGTTAAGTTTTCCGCAAAATCGGAACAAACAGTTAAAACAGAGGCTACAGATATACCCGCAGTTTATCAAGAAGTTATTGATTTTTTAATTAAGCGCCCAACACCAGAAGAAATTATTGCTTTTAAAGTTTCATCTCAAGCTCAAACGCGGTTGGAGCTTTTATTAGAAAAAAATCGCTCTGCAACAATTAGCCCTATGGAATTAGCCGAGTTAGATCTTTACGAGCAATTAGAGCATATGATGATTTTATTAAAAGCACAAGCCATCAAGCGCGATGAGTAAACATGACTTCTGATTTTCCTACTTGAGCAAGTTGCTAGAATTAGAGCAAGCCTTGCCAGCTGAAAAAGCACTGTACAATTAAAGAAAGATTCTCTTAAATAACAGGCACAGCTCCTTTGCCACAGTTCTAGGGAGCAAGATGTCCCATTGGTGTCAACTTAACGCAAGACTCATGCCTCACAAGGAACTTAAGTTCCTTGCTAATAGCTCAAGTCCACTTTAAGTGGACTGAAGATGTTTGAGCCGATTGATA
>JAAHHL010000636.1 GCA_010672185.1 Caldora sp. SIO3E6
TATTTGGTAAGACAAGAGGAGAAGTAGAGGATAGCGAACCTAATCCAGTTCTAGGGTTAGCGAGAGCTTTGAATGAACAAGCCACTCAGAGTGAGGGTTTTTGCGCCATCTTATCTTGTGCTCAAGACCAAAGATCTTGGGAGCATCCCAAGTTGAAACATGGAGTATTTACTTACTATTTAATTCAAGGTTTTCAAGGAGAAGCAGCAGATAAGGATGGGGTCATTAAAGATCATAACCTTCATGAGTTTGTCCACAATCACACCAAGTCATGGGTTAGTGAAAATATTCCTGGGCACAAACAAACTCCTGTATCGTTTGCGACGAGAGGCGAATCGATAGTTCTAGGTTTAGTCAATCATAACAATAAATTTAGTCCAGATTACAGTTCTTATTCTTATGATGAAAAAATTAGTGAATATCGAAAAGCTATCGATAGGGAAATTTACCAACAAACTTCTCTTAGCAAAGAAATAGAAGAGATACAAGTACTAGAGGATATAATCAATCAAAGATCCCGTAAAATACTGCAAACTTTAAACCAAGAACTGGGGCTGATTAGCAGAGACATTGATTTAGCAGAACAATCTATTACCCAAAGGTGTAAAGAACAATTAATTTTCTATAAACAAAAAGCTATTGAGTTCCTTGAACAACAATATCCACTTACTAAAGATGCTTTACAAAAGTTGCAAGAGTTACAGCAACGTAGAGATATAAATAGTAAAATTGCTACTGCTGTCAGGGAAAAAATGACACGAATTTATGAGAATAAGTTACAGCAGTATAGAGAAGATTTACAAATAGACATTGATCAGCAAGGGTTACCCTCTAATGAAGCATTTCAAGATTTACAAGAGCTACCCAAAAAACTAGAGCTGAATACACCAAGGGTTGACCTCATTGAGGCAGCAATTGATTATGAAGACGTATTTACTCAAGTTATTCAACGACGAGATGTGCGTAAAAATAAAGTCAAGAAAAAAGGTGGTGTTATAACTATATCTCTTTTAGTTACACTGGGGGCTTTTACTTCAGCTACTGTAATTGGATCTTCTTATATTGAACCTTTATGTCGAATGCTAGGTAATTGTGCAAGCTACAAACATAAATTAGAGCAAGCTCAAGCTAAGTTAAGTGAATCTCTAAATTTAGAGCCTCAAGATTGGAATAATTTAGAAAGTCAGCGTATCCAAATAGAAAAAGCGATTGAGCCACTTAGCGGAATTCGTGGAAATGCCCAAGTCTACCGGCAGGTTGAGGAGCTCCAACAACTTGCTCAGAATGAAATTAAGCTTAGACAAGCTAGGATCTTTATTGAAGAAGCCAACAAAGCACATCTGGATGCTCTTCAGACGATTGAAAGAATAAAAAATTCTAAATCAAAAATCAATCTTATAAAACATTGTGTATTTTTTAAAAAGGCTAAAATTTCCTGGAGTAAAGCGATGCAGAAAGAACAGGAAGCAATAAATAAAGTAGAGGAATTAGCTCAATTTGAAGGATTAGTTCAATACTCTCAAACATTAAACAAACAAAACTTAGCAAACTATCAGAAATTAAAAGATGATGCAGCTCGTCAGTATAGCAATATCCCACAGTGTACGTTAGGGGGTGCTCCAAAATGGAATCAGCCAATCCAGTCACCAGACTAACGTACTTTTTCTTGGTATAAAGAGTAATGTAATTGTTGGCAAAACTACGACAAAAACGATATTCTCGAATGTGGTTATAAGAGACAGTGGCGACAAAAATAATAGGAAATAATTAAATTGCATAAAATGTTTACAAGCTCTATTTTAAATTCTTTATTGAAATGTTATAGTAATTATATCTCTTCACAATTACCAGGGTTTATCAAAGAGGAAAGTATCCTCAAAAAGGCAATCACCTCAGGATTTACAGCTTTGACTGTTATGGGGCTTACTATCAGCACTGCTCAAACTACTTTAGCCAGAGATAGTATCAAGTTCTTTTGTGATACTAGCCAAGCAAACCCAGTAATGAAACTGAGGGTTCCAGAGGGCGAAATCAGTTTTATTCGCTGGGAAGACAAATACTTTGAACAATATATAACTCGGGAAGAACGCTGTCGTGAAATAGCGCAAAGATTTCAAAAAGCCCAACAAGCTGGAACTTTAGACTATATGAGTCACGGATATTTCGGTGACTCACCTGCCATTTGTATTCCTCACTATTTGGGGTCAGGGACATGTAAGGATTTGTTAATCACACTTAAACCAGAGTATTCAGATCCGTCTAAACGTCAAGAGCTAATTGAGCATTTGTGGTTAATAGGTACTAGGGGAGGCATTGTTCGTTCAGTCCTATTAACAACGGGCAGTCTTGTGGAAGACGGCTCTTCGATTGATATAGAAAAATGGTTATTTGGCATACGTGCTTGGTTACAGGAACAAAATGCTGAATTAGAGGAATAGTAATCATTCCTAAAGGGTCTTTTACAGGGTGATTGTAACTGTATAGGGAACCATAAGGTGGGTACTACTGAAGGTGAATTTAAAAAATTTCATTCCCTAAAAGACATATCAGGCTTAAAAGAAGGGATAAAGTTTTTGCTGTAGGCTGTCCCTATCAACCAGAGTTAGAAAACAATGGGAAGTTTTCCTTAGTACCTGGACAAATTAGTTTTTTAGGTCTTGAGCAACTTCTTATGGGAGGATATAAGATAGAACTGCACCGTAGTTGGACAATTCCTATTGGTTATAATTATTTGAAATAAATATGATTTTTTTATTTAAGTTGTCATCGATACTAATCAGTGCAATCGTTTTCAGCTATCCAACCACCAGCTTAACTGTAGCTTTGGCACAAACTATCACTACTGAACTCAAGAAATTAGCTAACATCAGTTCTATCCAAGAAACGAGTCAAGGCGACAATGAGGGTCTTATTTTCCAAGTTTCAACAGTAAAACAAACACTTCAAGATAACATAGATGAACTTTTAGCTAAAAGATTATTAAAAAAATTAAAACAAATAACTGTTAAAATAAAGCTGCCTAGTGGTAAACTTAATGGTTCTGGTATCATCATTGCCAAAGAAGGTAAAACTTACTATGTTCTGACAGCTAAACATGTTGTATGGGTAAAAAATTACCAATATAGGCTGGAAACTCACGATGGCTCTCAACACGTAATTAACCCTAGCCAAATTTCACGAGCACTGGGACAAATCTCCAAGGGAGGCTTAGATTTAGCTTTATTGAGTTTTACCAGTGAGAGGCACTATAATGTTGCTGAGATAGCCAATCCTTTATCGCTAAATCTGAAAAGTGATGTTTACGTTTCTAGTTGGAATCCCTCACAGACAGACGAATTAGAGATTATTAAGGGCGAGGTAAGAAAATTAGGTTTTCCAGACAATTATATTTACTATAAACTTAACGAAGATGCTGAAAAAGGAACTAGTGGTAGTCCGTTACTGAACAACAGTGACTGTCTAGTTGGTACTCATGGGGCAAAACCTCTCTTTGGTTCATTGGATTTAGCCATTCCCCTAGATTCTATTTTAGTCTTTTTAACTTTCCTAAATGCCTCAGCCGACGACAAAAATTTTCCCGTTTCTACTTCATCGTTGCAAAGCTGTGGAGACTCTAATATTTCTATTCAAAGCAGTGATCTACTAAACAATGTTTGCAATTCTTACCAGTCTTACGAGCAGCTTCCCCGCCAAAAAAAAGCGTTACAGTGGCTGGAGGAGCAAGTTGAGCCTTCAATATTAGAAGAATTTGCTCAGAAGTGGCGAGACTCGGCTGTCAACGATGGCGCTATCAAACTGACTGATGCTTGCTTGAATTATGGAAATCAACAAGCATCATTGGTACATCAAGAGACAGCTGTACAATTTCTACAGAGTCAACTCTCTCAGGAAATAATCACTGAGTTTATCGAAAAGTGGTTCACTCCAACACCGCCTTCTCCTGCACAATTGTAATCTTGCAGCGCGATCGCATGACCCGCCTCTGATGTATTATGCACTCAATGGCAAATATTCAATTCTGTCTTGATATTCCTTAGGAAAGGAAGCTCCAGCAATAATAATGAGTTCTGTGAGAGTTTCACCAATATTGCTGGATAGATCAATAACAAAAATACCCGGTATATGGTGACCTTCCGCAAGATGATCCGCCAGGTGTTTAGGCATAGATTTCCTGTTGTTTGTTACTAAAATGAAATCATGAGTCTCACACCAGATTAAAATCTCTGGGTCAAGAGTTCCTTTAGGAGGAGCATCTGGATCACCAATCATTCTGACAACAAGATATGGTGCTTGGCGCATTAGTTGGGTTCGGTAAAGCGAGGCGATATGCTCATCAAGTAAATATTGGATTGTCATACAGCACCCGCCGATTCAGTAGACTTTTGCCGAAGATCTGCTTCTGCTTTCAATTGACGAAACCTCTGCCGTACAGGAGAAGGATTACGTTTTTGCTCTTCTCGCTGTTGACGGCAAAACTCTAGCCAGTCAGCCAAGTAAGTGCTCACTTCTTTTTTGTTGTGTAGATAGTAGAGGATTGTGGCGTAGATTTGCTCTAAGGTAATCGTCTCAAATTGTTGGGCAATTTCTTCGGGAGTTTTGGCACGGTAGATGTATTCATAGAGGACACTTTCGATACCAATGCGGCTACCTTTGATGCGGATATCGTCGGAGGCTAGAAAGTTAAAATAGTCTTGGATTTGCATAGGAATTGGCAACTACTAGGTAGGGTTTGCTGAATAAGAACTTGGAGGACTAGGAGTCAGGAGACTAGGAGTCAGGAGTCAGGAGTCAGGAGTCAGGAGAATAGAAGTTTAGAATAGTCTACAAAATCACCATCCGCTAACACCTACCACCTACCACCTAACACCTACCACCTAATTAGCTGTGCAGCTGCTTGCATATGAC
>JAAHHL010000637.1 GCA_010672185.1 Caldora sp. SIO3E6
TTTAACTTGTCACCAATGACACTGCGATCGCATAATTTGTGAGAAATATGGTAGAGGCAATTCATGAATTGCCTCTACTTCAAGCGCTTTTCACCTTAAGTTGACACCAATGACCGACGTGCGCCCTAACCGACGTGCGCCCTAACCAACTGGGTTCAATATCTTCCCTTATGACAAAAACTAATAATATCAAACAACAACAATTTATCTCAGTACTTATTGGCATCTACTTCTGTTTAGGTTTGATTGGTATCTTTAACCATGCCATGTGGCGAGATGAACTGAATGTTTGGTTGCTGGTAAGAGACAGTAATTCCCTGGGGGAGCTATTTGATAACCTTCAATATGAAGGACATCCTGGATTGTGGTATATTTGCCTAGCCTGGTTGAATCAATTTACTGACAACCCGGTGATTATGCAAATTTTTCATCTGTTGCTTGCCACTGGCTCTATCTCCCTCTTCGTTAAATATTCTCCTTTTACTCGATTACAAAAAATCTTATTTGTTTTTGGTTATTTGCCAATCTATGAGTATTTACTGATTAGTCGCAATTACGCTATTGGTATTTTACTTGTTTTTGCTTTCTGTACCCTATTTGAGCAAAGGCACAAGAATTATCTGATTTTGGCAATAATCCTGTTATTGATGGCAAATGCTAATGCCTACTGCCTGTTTATTGCCACAGCCTTAGGCATAACCTTAATCTTGGAATATCTTCTCGGTAGCAGGATTGGTTATCACTCCACTGCTAGTAAACTTAATCTCCTCAGTAGTCTCGCTATCTTTTTTCTTGGTATACTGAGCTCGATCGCCCAAATGATTCCTCCTACCGATAGTACCTTGCAAGGGGGATTGAGTTTGTGGCGTCTGCAATTTGACCCCAGGCATCTCGCAACAGCTTTAACTAGAGTCTGGAGTAGTTACCTGCCGGTAATTACTCCTGCTGATTCCAAGTACCTAGATGTAATCGTCTTTGCCATCATTTCTTTAGTGCTATTGTTGTGGATTTCAACTATTTTACGGAAAAAACCTGTTGCTTGGTGCTTTTATAGCTTAGGTACTTTAGAAATTCTGGTATTTACTTATACCAAGTTTCTTGGTTCCGCTAGGCATTATGGGCATCTATATATAATCTTGATTGTCGCTTTGTGGTTGGCTAGTTATTCTCCTCAATCCCGGAAGGGTGAAGCATTGGCGTACAAAAATCTTGATTTTATTGGCAAGATGCCAGCGCCAATGCTTCACCCCTACAGTCAATCATCTACTTTTGTAAGAGTCGAGCAAGCTATTAGCAGCTGGTTTTTCTTGGTTGACAAGTACAAAAAGGCTTTAATTATGCTTATTTTAGCTACTCAAGTACTTGCAGGCTTATTTGCTTTTCCTCGCGACTTGTTTAAACCTTACTCTGCTAGTCGGGAAACTGCCAGATTTATTCAAGCTCAACAGTTGGATAAGATGTTTATTGTTGGCAGCCAAGATGCTAGGGTATCTCCTATCTCCGGTTATCTCCAGCGTCAGATTTATTATCCAGAGAGTCAGGCTTTAGGGAGTTTTGTCCTATTCAATAACCAAAGAACAGAAGTCAATCCCGCAATAGTGTTAGAACAAGTTAGCCAACTGATGCAACAACAAACAGAGATTCTCTTAATCCTCAACTATGAGCTGGATAGTTCCAGAGCTGATCTGAGTATATCTCCTCTTGCGGAATTCACCAATAGCTTTATTCATGATGAAAAGTACTATTTGTATATTGTAAAACGTGCGCCCTAAAACGATGTGCGCTAAATCGGAAGCGATCGCATATATGAAAAAATAATCATTCCCATGATACGATACCAGTTTCTAATGCACTATTTTAGGTGGGTCACGGCACTACTCTTATTTCGGAGGAATACTCATGCCAAATGAGAAAAAGTTATGAGGGTCGTATTTAGCCTTGATTTCTCTGAGGCGGTCTAAATTATCTCCATAGTAGTACTTTAATAACTTAATTTTATCAGCTTTTTCATCTCCTGAAGGTTCAACTATAGTTTGATCAGGAAAGTTAATAAATGCCCCTTCAATACAACCAGCATTGTCCAGTTCCTGCCTAAAATTTCGTACCCAATTAATGTAGTCCCCCGACTGCTCATCGTTAGGTTGTTGCCACCAGGCTTGAAACTGTAACAAGAATTCTTTATCCCGATAAAAGAATGATGAGCTATCAGCGCTGATCTTTTTAATCTTTCCTCCCAAGCTATGAATGCTTAAATAAGTCGCTGCCTTGTTGAAATTTTTCTGCTTATAGACGAAATCAATAATCTTCTGGGATAGTTTGGTAATATTCCCCTTGGGAAAAGCAGAAGAAACTTTATGGGGTAAAGCAACACTACTGTTGATCAATAAATCAGCATCTCTAATTTCCTGTTGAGTATCAAGATTTTCCCACTCTAGTTGATGATGACTTCCTGCTTTTTGCTTTAAGTCAGATAACTTTTCAAAAAAATCTCTGACCTTATTATATATAATGTTATCACGACCAAAGCAATTAAATCTCATTGTCAAGGTTAAACCAGACTCTTGTTTCTGAGCATTGTAGTGACTCACCCGAGCAAATGAAGTAATATTGTCGTCAAAAATAGGTAATTCATTTAAATAACACTCAAGTAATTTAGTAATTAGTATTTTATCCTTATCTGAAGTATAGCTGATGGAAATTAACTGAGCATCTTGGTGCTTCATTAATTGAAATTTGTATTGGATAATAACGCCAAAGTTTCCACCACCACCACCTTTTATCCCCCAGAATAAATCCTGATATTGATTATCCTGGGTCACTCTAATAGGTTTCCCAGTTGCAGTTACGAGTTTAACTTCTTGTAAAGAATCACAAGTCAAACCACCTGCTCTAGCAAGCATACCCCAACCTCCACCTTGGACAAGACCACCAATATTAACTGTATCGCCGCCTCCACCAGGGAGAGTGAAATCATCTGCTTCCAACTCTTGATACACATATTGCAACTGAGATCCAGGTTCTATCCATGCCGTGCAACTATCTTTACAGACTGAGATTTCCCGCATACAGGAAAGATCAATAACGACAACATTGTCAGCGGAACACATGCCTTCATGTTGATGCCCACCGGAACAGATGCGAACAGACTTGTTTTCCCTTTGACAGAGCTTGATCGTTTTAACAACATCATCTTTATTTTGGCACTTAACGATATAGAAGGGTTTATAGTTAAACCTAGTATTTTGAATCTGGCGCGATCGCTCATAGTCTGGATCCTCTTCAGATATTACTCTAATACCTGGAAGAGCTTGCTTGAAATCTTTACTATTCAATCTTGCTTTACCCCCAACATCTAACACCTCTTCTTGCCTGGGTTTACTTTTTTTGAAAAGAACCACAGAGTCACAGAGTTCACAGAGTTAAGAATAAGTTAATTGATGCGGGGTTGGAAATTTTTTAAACGTAGAGCATTGGTAACCACAGAAACCGAACTCAATGCCATTGCTGCCCCCGCGATTACTGGGTTGAGTAGCCAGCCAAAGAAGGGGTAAAGAATACCTGCGGCAATGGGGATACTAAAGATGTTGTAGATATAGGCAAAGAAGAGATTTTGGCGAATATTTACCATCGTGGCACGGCTCAGTTGTATGGCAGTAACAATGCCTTTTAAGTCCCCAGAAATTAGGGTAATATCACTAGCAGCCATTGCTACATCTGTACCAGTACCAATGGCAATACCCACATCCGCTTGGGCTAAGGCTGGAGCATCATTTATACCATCCCCTACCATCGCTACAGTTTTGCCTTCTGCTTGCAAGGTTTTGACTTTGGCTGCTTTTTGGTCGGGTTTTACACCAGCAAAAACACGCTTAATGTCCAGTTTACTAGCGATCGCTTCTGCTGTTGAGGGATTATCTCCTGTGAGCATTACTACTTCCAATCCCATTTTGTGCAAAGCTTTCACTGCCTCTACGGAAGATGACTTCACCGCATCGGCAATTCCCACTAATCCCTCAACTTTGCCATTAACGGCAATCCAAGCTGTAGTTTTAGCAGCGGCTTCCCAGGCTTGCTGTTGGGATTGGAGAGATTGGGTAGCAATTCCCAGGGTATCCATCCAATGCTGAGTACCGATTTGGACAAAGTGTTGTTGCTTTGAGTCGGTTTTCCCAGCTTCCCTCTGCCTCCGGTCCCCCTCCTTGGAGGGGTTAGGGGTGGGTTCTGCCAAGTGTAAGCCTTCAACCGAATTTGATATTATACCTTGAACACCCATACCGGCTACAGCTTCAAAGTTCTCAACTTTGGGCAAAGGTAGCTGAACTTCTTGAGATTGAGCATACTGTACCACTGCTTCTGCTAAAGGATGCTCAGAATGCCATTCCACTGCTGCGGCTAATTGCAAAAGCCTAATTTCATTGCTGTTGGCAGTACCTTTAACCGTCACATAATCGGTAACAGTCGGTTTGCCTTGGGTGATAGTACCGGTTTTATCCAAGACAATAGTCTGAATTTTGTGGGCTAATTCCAAACTATCCCCACCCTTGATTAAAATACCGTTTTCCGCTCCTTTGCCGGTACCAACCATAATGGAAGTGGGAGTTGCCAAGCCCAAAGCGCAGGGGCAAGCAATAATTAAAACACCAACAGTGGTAATCATAGCGAAGGAAAGGTTTCCCGTTGTCTTCCACCAGATCACAAAAGTTGCGATCGCGACTGCCATTACCCCTGGTACAAACCATGCAGTTATCCTATCAGCTAATCGTTGAATTGGTGCTTTACTTCCTTGGGCGTCTTGCACTAATTGTACAATCTGGGCTAGCACCGTATCCTTGCCTACCCGTGATGCCTGGAAGGTGAAACTACCTGTTTTATTAATCGTTGCCCCAATTACCTCTTCC
>JAAHHL010000638.1 GCA_010672185.1 Caldora sp. SIO3E6
CATTAGACTGAGCGATCGCATGGTTGCAGCTGCAAAGACTTTAAGCAATAAAACTATCAATGTTACCCAAACAGTGGTGAATAAAATCAGACGAGTTCTCGATTGTTGTTTTTTCCTTCGTTGAGCTTTACGTGCATGTGGGGTGTAGGGTGTAGGGTGTAGGGTGTAGGGTGTAGGGAAAAAAGAGGGGCTTCGCTACATTGGTAGTTATAACTAAGCGCACTGCATTTAGGACAATACCAAATGCAGCAAACCTTTACCTGTCAATCTCTTCCCTTCTGCCATCTGCCTTCTGCCTTCTGCCTTCTGCTATATTCAACCGGATTTGAGACAACAGGAAATCCCCCGGCGAAAGCGCGGGGGATGAGTTAATCATCTGGCTCAATCACACCAGATGTCATTATTTACATAAAGTCTGGCATGTCTAAAAGTCTGGTACTTCTACATCTACGTCAATATCAAGACCAGCGGTTTCCTCAGAATTATGCTTGGATTTATTATGAGGTTCAAAGGTTTTGCTAGGTACTTGCTCCAGCAATTGCGAAGCCTTACCATTGGTGTCATTGGGGGTGTATTGGATGCGAAGATCCTGTTGTTGTGGCATGGCAACTTGGATCCCTTCTTTCTCAAAGCGCTCCTGAATCATGAAGGTTATATCTTCATACACTGTCCAATAGTCCTCAGTTTTTGACCAATATTTAATACCAGTCCAGATGAACTCTTCTGTACCTTTATAGATATAAACCCCTACAGGTTTATCCTCCAGGATTAAGGGGTGTGAGTTACCAATCTCCTGTAAAATTTTCTTGACCCTGCGGAGGTCATTGTTGAAGGAGACAAGAACCGGCACTCCACCTTTACGAACTTCTTTGGCAGTCAGGTTCTCAATGATACCGCCCCACACCATGCTATTGGGAACAGTAATTACCTGGGCGTCCCAACCTTTGATTTTAGTACTGGCTAAGGTGATAGTATCTACGTACCCCCAAAGTCCAGCAACTTTGACTTCATCCCCCACATCAAAAGGATTGGTCAACATCAGTGTCAAGCCGCTAGCAAAGTTACCGAGGTTGCTTTGCAGTGCAAATGCCAACACGAAACTGATACCACCAACTAGAGCAAAGACAGGACCAAGGCTGACTTCTAAAGCGGTGAGAGCGAGCATAACACCAATAACAATTCCTCCCCGCTTAACAAGCATAACGAGAAAGTCACGCAATGCTTGAGATTCGTCTCCGTATCGCAGGAGTAGTTTTAGGGTAGCCTGGGATAGTAAGTTGGAAACAACGATCGAAGCGGCGACAATCCCGACAAATTTACCAAGATTAAATAACCAGCGCATCCCTCCTTCTTCAGATTGCAACCAACCGATGAGCCGCACCCCTAGACTATCAGTGTCGGTTAAGTCTAATTCGAGACCGCTAATGGCATCAATATATTTGCGGTAGGCTTCGCTCTTACCACCTTTTCTGTCTAGCTCATCCAAGACAACTTTAAAGCGGTCAATGATTATTGTCTGTTGCGTCTGCATGTAGGTGAGCACTTCGACTAGATTCCTTTTCAAATCAGCCTCTGCCTCAGCACTCTCCTTCAACTCATCTGACGCTTCATCTAGCTGCTCTTGTTTTTCTTCCAGGTTATCTTCGGTATCAACGACATCAGGGGTGCCAGCAATTTTCTCCTCCCCATCAACTTCAATTTCCGTTGTATCTAGGAGAGCTGCGGTGTTTTCGAGTGCTTCAGAAGATTGTTCAGTTGACTCTTCTTCTTCCCCAGATTGTTCAGTTGGCTCTTCTTCAGTTGACTCTACTCCATCAACAGCTTCTCGTGCTTTATTGAGGTCTTTATAGGCTTCTAGAAAAATCTTGGTTGCTTCCTCATACTCTGGTGAGCCCTGTATCGCTTTCCCTGTAACAGCTCCGGTCTCATCGTAGACTTTGATTGCCTCTTTGAGTCGGTCGATTTTTTTAGTTGCTTCCTCGTACTCTGCTGAACCCGGTTCAAGATCATCTCGCTCTTTTTCGGCTCTCTCAAGGGTTTCCTTCGCCGCAGTATAGTCTGTTTGCCTCTGCGCTTTGTTCAGAGCCTCTTGCGTTCCCTCATCCTCTTGCAGTTTCTTTTGAGCAGCCGCCGCTTGTGCGATCGCTTGTTCGGCATTTCGGAGCTTGTCTTTGGCTTCTTCTACCTGTTTCGTTACTTTCTCGTATTCTGATGTACCAGGCTCGGCTTTGTTTTGTGCCTCTTCTGCTTTTTCGAGAGCTTCCTTGGCACTGGCTAACTCAACAGCAGCCGCTTCCTTCTGCTCGATAGACAAATTCTGGCGCTTGACAGCAATTTCCGCCTCGCTGATGGTAATAGCCCTTCTTTTGAGCACCTCCATCCAGGCTGCCGCTTCATTGTTCAATTCTTCAAGGGTGAGGGGCTTAACCAGCAGCTTCAGTTCATCAACAGGAATATTAGTATCTTTAGTAGTTATTGCTGCTGTAGGATCCCCCGCAGGAAGTTCAACTTCTTGCTCCTCTCCCTGTACTTCTTCAACTGCGGCTTCCTCCACTTCAGCTTCTTGCGCTCGGACAGGAGACCACCCTACAGTAAAGGCACAAATGATTCCAGCGGTAAGAACAATGGCACGAACTCTATAGCGAAACATGGGTTTTGATCCTTTTAGTATCTTTTTTATGAACTACTTTGCACTTAAATTGTGTAGATGAGTTGACCTGGATTAGTAACTCCGATTGTGACCACGAGAATTCTACGTAGCTCAATCCAAGTTAAATATTGTATATATTACAATACTTAACTTAATAATTTTAATAGAATTGCTCATTAGGTTATTTTGTCGGAGCTTAAGGATTTTACTTTATACAATAAAGTAGTAAATTTGTCAATAATTTTAAATAGTCATGGGTAGTATTCTAAGGTCTTTTATGTAATCTTTGAGGTTCTGTCAATAGTCCTAACTGAATTAACCACTAATCACCAATAAAAAATCAAATAGCTAAGCCGTTACATCAGAAAGGGAACCGACGACTGTCCGTGTTTCGTCTCGGCTCCCTTGCTGGTTCGCTCCTCACACAATGGTAATATTATCCGAACTTAATTTGATTTGTCAATTCTTTTTTAGAATTTTTTTATGTTAGAGCTCCACTGGTGCGAGTATACCCAACTTTTCTTGCAGAAGCGATCGCAGCAATACTTGAGTCACTGCAACCAAACCTAATCTAGCTTGAGCCAGTTGTGGTGCTTGGGATTTGACTTCTCCCCAAATACGACAACTGCGGTAAAACTGCTCAAAAGCTTTGCTTAATTCCCTAGCCAATTTTACTCCCTGAAGTTGACCTTGGTTACTCAGGGCATCTTGTACATCGACAATCTGAGCAATTAAACGTCTTTCTGCTGGATGTACTAACAGAATTGAGAATTGAGAATTGAGAATTGAGAATTGGGAATTGGGAATTGGGAATTGGGAATTGGGAATTGGGAATTGGGAATTGGGGTTTTTATCGGTTTTTGGTGAATTGCTGTTGATTATGTCTAATCTCCAATCAATTATGCCTTGTCTGTGAGCTAAGCGCAGAAGTGAACAGCAGCGAGCATGAGCATATTGCATGGGAAATAAATCATCAGCTTCCCATCTCCCCACTTCCGCGTCTCCGTGTCTCCGCGTCTCCGTGTCTCCGTGTCTCTTAATCCTCCTATCCCCTAGAGAAATTAACCGTTGTAACCAAGAAGCTAAACTCTCTTCCTTCAGCCGAAAGTAAATCCAACCGGAGGATACCACTTCAACCTGGAAATTTAAGTATATTCCCAGTGCTCGGCAGTAGAATTGTTCTCCAAGAGTAGTAACTAGCTGTTTAGCAATGTCGATTGCTGGTAGCTGTAGTACAGGGGCAAGTTTAAGCGCGATCGCACAGCCATACAAAATGTCATTATCATGGGAGCAGCGCTTCACCTGAGGAGACAGGAGACAGGAGGTAGAACCCACCCCTAACCCCTCCTTGGAGGGGAACTGGAGGCAAGAGGAAGAAGTTGCTCTCAACACCTGTAGCTGCAAGATTTTTTGGACGGCAGCAGAATCTACTGAATAACTCATACTTAATCACCGATCCTTGGAAGTATTTTTTGTTACATTAAACTCCATGTACAATCGAGAAAAACTACTGATTCGTTAAGCTCAGAGCTTATGCTTTCATTATCCGACTCATCAGAAGCATCTCGACCTTTTTTAGCTTGGCAACGAATTCTTGACTGGGCACGGGAACACTACCGTTATCGGGTTTTTAGTAAAGATGAGCGGATTCCCACCCGTGCTGGGTTATTATATCTGGTACATCGGGGAGTAATTCGTTTAGTTGGTACAGCTCAAGTTAATGTCAGCACCAGAACTGTTGAGTCTCAATTGTCACAACAGGCAACAGAAGATGCTTTTTTAGGCTTTGTTGCTGCAGGTCAACCTTTTGAAATTGTGGCGCAGTCACCATTTAAACTACAAGCTTATTCTCACCTGGATCAAACCTCTGTGATTTGGATGTATTGGCAGGATCTAGATAATTGGCCCCATGTACGACGGGAAGTCTTAGATGCATTTCGGTATCAGCATCAGCGCAAACTCCTGTGGTTGAGTACCCTGGGACAGCGACGTACAATTGACCGACTCTTGGGATTTCTAACTCTGCTAATTGAAGAATTTGGTGAACCTACCAACGAAGGTTACTGTTTACCATTTCCCTTGACTCATGCACAAATTGGTAGCGCTATTGGTTCGACTAGAGTAACAGTGACTCGCCTGATGGGTAAACTGCGCCAAAAAGGATTAATTGGTATCCAAGGAGAACATCTGATTTGCTTACCAGTTCAATTAAAGGACTAGTATTCTGGAGGCAGGAGGCAGA
>JAAHHL010000639.1 GCA_010672185.1 Caldora sp. SIO3E6
TGCCAGCACTAACCAAAGAGTAGAGCTTGGAGATGAGGACTTGGTATAGGAATGACGGGGTTGTCGGTTGGTTCCCAGATTGGGTGACGATTCTTCCCCTAGATTATATCCAGCTTTCTTAACCAAGTGTTCACTTTGTAAGGGGTGAACGAAATTTTGCGTAGGATTTCCATTCGACCCGTCTCCGCGTCCCCGCGTCTCCGCGTCTGCTGACTCTTTTCCCCACCCATTTTTTCGCTCACCCCTTTGTAAAGCTCTCTCCTGAACCTCCTCTTCCACTCTTACCCAGTCTTGAAGAGAGACAACCGATGGCGAGAGAGGAGTTCTCACAAAGGAGAAGCAAGAACTCTGGCTTTTGTCTACTTTTGGAGAGACTGAAGTCTCTGCCAGAGTTGGAATATCTTCCCCTTTGCTCTCAGGTAGTTTAGCGCCAGAGTCGATACTGGAGCCTTCCGTCTCAAGTGCTTCGTAAGCATGTTGCCCATTCGTCGTTAGTACTGGGGGTGCTAACAATCTCCCTTGATAAGGGACATCACTCCTACAGGAGCAATCACTAGCTTTTGCCTTGAGGCTATACCTCTGTTTGGCTAAATTTTGGCTTGCTTCTGATGGATGGGTTTCAACTGCCAGGGTAGACATTAGTGCTACCCTTTCTATCGCTTCAGAGAACAAAGCTGTGGCTACCTCAGAAGCGGAGCTATAGTTGGGTAGCTGGCATGGTTGCTGGAGTTTGTCCGCATCAAGTTCAGGAACATTTAATCCTAGAGTACTGGTGTACTTTACCCAATCCAAGTCTGGTGAAGTTCCAATCTGTTGACGCCAGCTACTATTTTGAGCTACTACTTGTCCCGTAGAAGTTTGTATGCTCAGTGGTAGGGGCAACTGCTCCAACAGTTGTACCAAAACATTGAGTCCCCTGGGTTGTCTGCGATGAGCCGCACTCACTGCATCGTTAGCGGTAAAGTTCGGAGCCAAGGATTTTAACAGCAGCGAATTATTAAGCAACCCCAAGAATTTTCCATCTTCGTCTACCAGCACCCACTGCTGGGAATGGTTGTTGGTTGTTGGTTGTTGGTTTTTGGTTGTTGGTTGTTGGTTGTTGGTTTTTGGTTGTTGGTTGTTGGTTGTTTGAGAATGGGAAATATCTCCCTTGTTCCCCGCGTCCCCGCGTCTCCGCGTCCCCGCGTCTCCGCGTCCCCGCGTCCCCGCGTCCCCTCTTCTCCGCGTCTCCGCGTCTCCCCACTGCCCTAGGTAGGTACAAAATTGGTTCAAACTCAGCTGAGCTGATAGGATAGTGACTGGTTCTATAATAGGGGGGTGAATTTGGGCTAGGGGTTTTGGGAAATCGACCTTTGCCGTTGATAGACTATTCTTTACTAGCCCTGTGACCGAAAACAGATAGGGCATAACCCGTCGCAGGTTAACTACTCCTAGGGGACGTTGCTCCTGGTTTACCACAACAATGGCATCGCATCCTGAAGAGCTAAAGAGCTCTAGCAGGGAAGCAAGCTCCAAATTTGGTTGACAAACAGGAACAGGGTTGGCAAATTCTTTAAGACTGGAAGTTGACATGAATCTAACCAAATCTGGCTGCAAGGAATGGGAAACTGCCGGTGAGGCTACCTAACTTGAGCTTTAGCAACCTCTTGAGTCCAGACTTTAAATTTCCGGTACACATAGCAAGTACAGCTTGATCTATTATTGCTCTCTATGGTGGCTCAACAGACCCAAGCAATAACAATTACTTACAATCTTTAGAATAATTAAAATAATATTCAGAGATATATCCAATTTTTGAGAAAAATATTGATAAAATGTTCTTTGGCCAAGTGATGTATTATCAAAAATCACGAGATTGTTGTTGAAAATTGTATTGTTTTGCATCCCCAACTGACTCTCTGTACCTTTGTACCTTCTGAGTCTCTGCTTAAGTCCTTGAGTAACTTTTTGAGCAGTGAGCGCTTTGTTGTGCATACAACTGATTCAGAACCTGAGTTTTTTGCTCTTGTTGAGGAACATCGGCAGTACCTGGATTGTTTGATTTTCCAGGATAACGGCTCATTACCACCCATGATCAACCACCTATATGAACAAGGTATTTTACTACCAGTGGTGATTTTTCTCAAGGAATCAGAAGCCTTGACTACTTTTGTTAACACAAGCTACCAGTCTGACGAGGAAAATATCACTAATGGTGCTCTCCCAGGAAACTTTAAGTATTTGTTCCACTCTGCTGAGGTTCAAGTCCCTACTAGCCGATCACCTGAGATTACCAATCTGATTGACCAAGCGATCGCCAGATTTTTGTACCTTTCCCCTTTTTGCAGTATACCACATAAATTTGTTAATGTCGATGAGTCAACCGAACTCACCCAGCGTAATTTCCTAATGCATCAGCAGCGCCGCTTATCGGAAAAACTCCAGGAGCGGCTTGGGTACTTAGGTGTGTACTATAAAAGAAATCCTCAACTGTTTCTCCGTCATCTGCCCTCCGCAGAGCAGCAAAAGTTCTTAGAAAACTTAAAATTAGAATATTGCCATATTTTATTAAAATATTTTTCTACTGACTCTAACCTTAATCAAAAAATTGACCGTTTGGTTGAACAAGCGTTCTTTGCCGATATTTCCATATCTAGGATCGTGGAAATCCATATGGAGCTGATTGACGAATTTTCCAAACAGTTAAAGCTAGAAGGACGAAATGAAAGCATCTTACTGGACTATCGCCTGACACTGATCGATGTTATCGCTCACTTAGGAGAAATGTACCGTCGCTCTATTCCTAGAGAATTTTAACCTCGTTCTGTTTTTTTTATAATTGTTAACTGCTTTCCTTATGAGTTCACTAAAGAAAACTTATGTCCTCAAGCTCTATGTTGCTGGTAACACTACCCATTCGATTAGAGCATTAAAAATGCTAAAAAATATCCTCGAACAAGAGTTTAAAGGAGCTTATGCCCTGAAAGTAATCGATGTGCTCAAAAATCCTCAACTAGCAGAGGAGGATAAAATTTTGGCTACCCCAACTCTATCAAAAGTATTACCACCTCCCGTCCGCAAAATAATTGGTGACCTCTCAGACAGGGAAAAAGTGTTAATTGGCTTAGATCTTCTCTATGAAGAACTCAGTGAAGAAGAATTAGATTTTTAGTTAAATTTAAGGATTTATTTAATATTTTAAATTTACTCTCTTTCTTATAAAATTCTAAGGTATTGTAATGTAACAAAGATTCAATGACAAGCACAATTGCTTTTTGAATAATATTTATTAAGCCAACATATGAATCAGATTAATAAAACTGAACAGAGCCAGCCAGAACCAGTCGGAGTACAGAAAATACGAACATTGATCGAAGGCTTCGATGATATCAGTTATGGGGGGCTCCCAGTTGGTCGAACGACTTTGGTTAGTGGTACATCTGGCACCGGTAAGACCCTGTTTGCCGTGCAATTTCTTTACAGTGGTATCACTAACTTTGATGAAGCTGGTGTATTTGTTACCTTTGAAGAATCTCCTACCGATATCATTAAAAACTCCTATAGTCTTGGCTGGGATTTACAGCAATTAGTGAGTGATGGCAAGCTATTTATTTTAGACGCTTCCCCAGATCCAGAAGGACAAGCAGTAGTAGGGAACTTTGACCTTTCTGCCTTAATTGAGCGAATTCAGTATGCCATTCGTAAATACAAAGCTAAGCGAGTTTCCATTGACTCCATAACTGCCATTTTTCAGCAATATGATGCCGCCTCATTAGTACGACGGGAAATTTTTCGCCTAGTAGCTCGCCTCAAACAAATTGGTGTAACTACAGTAATGACTACAGAGCGAGTAGATGAGTACGGACCTGTGGCAAGATTTGGGGTAGAAGAATTTGTCTCAGATAATGTAGTTATTGTCCGTAATGCCCTAGAAGGGGAGCGCCGCCGTCGCACCATTGAAATTCTCAAGCTGCGGGGCACAACCCATATGAAAGGAGAATATCCGTTTACCATTACCAACGATGGTATCAACATTTTCCCCTTAGGAGCAATGCAACTCACCCAGCGTTCTTCCAATGTGCGGGTATCTTCCGGTGTTAATACCCTGGATGAAATGTGCGGTGGAGGTTTTTTCAAAGATTCGATTATCTTGGCAACTGGCGCTACAGGTACGGGTAAAACTTTGCTAGTCAGCAAATTTATCCAAAATGCTTGCTTACATGGTGAGCGTGCCATTCTCTTTGCCTATGAAGAATCTCGCGCTCAGCTATCTCGTAATGCTAATTCCTGGGGCATTAATTTTGAAGAAATGGAGCGCAAGGATCTACTGAGAATTATTTGTGCTTACCCAGAATCAGCAGGGTTAGAAGATCATTTACAAATCATCAAATTAGAGATTGCCGATTTTAAACCCTCTTGCATCGCCATTGATTCCCTCTCAGCTTTAGCACGGGGAGTGAGCAATAACGCCTTTCGGCAGTTTGTCATTGGCGTTACTGGTTACGCTAAGCAAGAAGAAATCACCGGCTTCTTCACGAATACCACAGACCAGTTTATGGGCTCCCATTCAATTACAGATTCCCATATTTCCACGATTACTGACACAATTTTGATGCTGCAATATGTTGAGATTCGCGGGCAAATGTCTCGTGCTCTCAACGTTTTCAAAATGCGCGGTTCTTGGCACGATACAGGTATTCGCGAATATACCATCAGTAAGGATGGTCCAGAAATCAAAGATTCTTTCCGTCATTACGAAGGAATCATTAGTGGCTCTCCTACTCGGCTGACTACGGATGAGAAAAGTGAGCTATCTAGGATCGTTAAAGGAGTTCGTGACTTGTCAACAGGGGATTAGGAGGCAGGAGGCAGGAGGCAGGAGGAAGGAGGCAGGAGGCAGGAG
>JAAHHL010000064.1 GCA_010672185.1 Caldora sp. SIO3E6
AGCAGCGTTGTAAGTCTGATAGTGGCTTGCATGGCGTTATACTTTTAGCGCTTTCCCTAAAGCATAACAATATAAATTGGACATTAGCGAATGTATAACAGATACAAGAGTAGTCAAGTTGGTATAAGCCCTAAATAGAAGGTTCGTGTCACCAGGTGCAGCCTTAGACTATGTGACAAAAGTCAACCCCTTTTTGGGGTTTGATTTATAAGTAATACAAATAATAACTTTGCCTAGTTTGTCTCCTTTTAGGCAAAGTATGCTAAAGATATCAACCCCAGCATGAGGACTTGACCCATGCTACAAATCACTGCCCAACTTCCATTTTCGGCAAAGTTCTTTTCTACTCATACTCCCCCGCCGAAAAAATTATCCAATAGAGTTCGAGAATATCTGCGCTTGGACGAAGTACTAGCCATGATCCAAGCAGCAAAAAAAGTAGGTCGTCATGGTGTCAGAGATGGAGCAATTATTCTACTGATGTTTCGCCACGGACTAAGAACCGCTGAATTAGTCGCTTTGAAATGGTTGCAGATAGATTTAGTCGGAGGCTACATAGAAGTCAGAAGAGCCAAACATGGTCATGATAGTATTCATCCGCTACGTTCTCCTGAACTCAGAGCCTTGCGCCAACTTCAAAGAGATTATCCTGATACCCAATACGTTTTCGTTTCTGAACGCAAGGCTCCTCTATCAACTCGTTCAATTCGCCACATCGTAGCCAGAGCCGGAGAAAAAGCTGGGCTCCCATTAAAGGTTCATCCCCATCAATTACGCCACGCTTGTGGCTACTATTTAGCAGCTATGGGACATGATACTAGGGCAATTCAAGATTATTTGGGTCATAAGAATATTCACCACACAGTTCGCTATACGCAGATGTCACCCCAAAGATTTGAAAGTTTCTTCACTGATTAAGCGACATAGGGTTGTGTTAGCCAAGCAATTCTATAATTCATATCCAACTTGAACGTACCATAAGGATTGACATGACCAAAAAGCAAAGGTGTAATCGCTCTTTTATCAGTGGCACTCAACTTCTTCTCCCAATGTTCCTGGGTTAAGACACTCTGAATCATCAAAGTGTTTACATAGACTAAACATATTTGCAACAAGTGCAAAGATAACACCGATAATTCCTGAGTTTCCAAGCGATTTGAGGCAAACTCACCACCCTTACCATAAAAGATAAAATCATTGACCCCATTCCATCTCTCCACAACATTCAAACCTTCATTAACTTCCCGTCGTACAGCTTCCGAGTCGAGATATTGACAGAGGAAAATTGTTTTTATCACCCGACCTAATTCCATCAAAGCCTGATAAGTAGGATGTTTGAAAGGATTTTTGCTAAAACGTTTAAGGATAGCTTCAGTTTCTGCTGTTCCCAACCTCAACGCCGTAGCATACTTAACCATCTGGTCGTATTGAGTACGAATTAAATCCCAATTAATTGGACGAGTCATAATTGGTTGTAGATGAGGATAGGCATCACTTTGACCAGTGAAAGGACGATACAACTTCTGCGTTTTAATCCGCTTGAGCCTGGGCATTAACTGAAATCCCAACAGGTGAGTAAAAGCAAAAGCTACTTCACTTTGTCCGTGACTATCCACATAGTTTTTCTCAACCTCCATACTAGTACAGTGACGTAAAACTCCTTCAATCATAGCGGCGACTTCGCTACTGGAACAGGTTTTGAGTTGGGAATAGATACAAGTAGATTTCTTCTCGACGTGCCAATAGATCATTACTCCCCGACCACCGTAACGCAGATGATATTGAGTCATTAGATTCTGCGACCATGCACCAAAATGTTTACTGTCACTGGCACAGGTAGTAGTTCCTTCTCCCCAAATCTCAGGTAAACGAATCTCAAAGATGGCATTGATTACCTCTGCAATCGCACTGCGGAGTTGTTCTTTATGAATGTAGCGACGGCGCACATAGAGTAAATCTTGATAATTTTCCCCATTTATCCCTGTATTAATTCTTTTCAATCCCGTGTTCGTTCCCAGACCGTAGAGACAGAGCAATAATCTCTTTTGTAGAGTTTCTTTGTCGATAATCTCTCTGGTTCCCAGACTTTTAAAGTTACGAGTAAAACCTACTCTTAAATCTGTCTCTTTGAGAATGTCTAATAAACTAGTTTGATGCCACAGATTATTGATTTCACCCTTGAGTTGTTTGAGATTGACTGGTTCTGGGGCAGGTTCAAAAGGGCGAAGCCTAATTAAGCCTTGACTTTTACCAATAATAGTTACCTCATTGTTCTTGGGCATCCCTTTATCTAATTTCTCTAACCCTGAAACCATTTTTTGTTGTAAGTCACTAATAAAAGTTTCTACATTTTCAGGAAGAGTTAGGGCTTGATAGTAAATTTGACGGTGCTCCTCAAAATCTGTAGGTAAATCTTCGTCGGGATTACGATAACGACTAGCTCCTACTACCCAGATTTCTTTACAGCACAATCTTTCTCTAAGGGCTTGTAAAACACTGATTTCATAATTGATGCGGTTGATACGTTCTTTGCCGTCGGGGTCTTTTTCCAACAGAATGTCCTTCCAACCACTTTTGAGGATTCCATCAATGGGTATCTCTTCCCCTGGAGCATAATATCTAGCTTGGCTTTGGGCGTATTTTTTGAGTAGCTCTAATGCTATAATAATGGGATGATGGATGTCATTATTGGAGCGAAATTCCAACATCTCCAATAGTTGGGGAATCATCCGACGATAGTGACTGGCAAAAGACGCACGCATCACAGTATAAACCCTTTGTCGATAGGCTATGCCAGTGGATTTATACTCTTTGACTAAATCTCGAAGAGTTTGTTGAGAAACTACAGGATAAATAACCTTTTGTATGACTCCCAATGGTTGCTCAATGGCGACTTCGGCAATGCGGAATAGCAAGTTGTTTTTTCCTGTAACCTGTTTGAAATCATCTATCAGCTCTTTATTGATGCGTCTCTCAGCTCTAGTACCAATACGTTGAATGATTTGAATCAGTAACTCAATCAGATTATCAGTAATCTCTTGGCTGCGTTGAATACAGAAAGCTGCTATCAGAGTGTAGCGAATAGCAGCTGGATGTTGTCGTAAAAGGTAGGGGGTTTCTGTAGCTGCTCGTTGACGGTAGGTTTGAACTAGTTTCGGCGATATTAGAGTAAATAAATCAGTCGGCAAACCAACAGAACGAATACGTTTAAGCTTTTCCATCTCAGTTAAGAAACTACCTAATCCCACGGGACCTGGGTCAGTTTTAAGAAAGGCAAAATCTGAAGTTTTCAGTTTGCAAGATTTGTTTGTACTCTCTGGATTTGGTGACTCTTCTGTGGTTAAAAGTATGTCAAGTTGAGCAAGTATTTCTGGTGATAAACGGTCGAGAGTTCGATTACAGAAGCTGGTTTCGTATTGAGTTATTGCACTACGAACCAAACGCTCTACTCTACCTGGAGTCGGGGGCTCAATTTGTAACTCTCTCCATCTTTGATAAACAAGTTCAGTAAGTGATTCTAGTCTTTGTTCATTCGGCAATATTTCTTGAATGAGCCATTCACTCATTTGTACCGAATCTTGGACAGTGGCAACTCGAAAATTAAATAAACGACGAATTTCAACCCGATAAACTTTTGCCGAACGACCTTGCCAATCAAAATCTGAGATTCTATTTTCAGGAATATTAATTTGACTAGCTAAGTAAGAGATAATAATTTGAGGTATGGATGATTTTTCATCAGGAAAGTGGGCAAAAAGCTGAAAATGTTTGAGCAGGAGTGCAAAACCAATTTGATTGCCTCCTACTTTTTGGGAAACCAGTTCTAATTCTGTTGGTAGAAGCGTCCAGTTTTCAATTAATTCTTCGGTTTCCCAATGTGGTTTGACCATTACTCCTCTTCCCTATCGCTTTTTGACAAGCCTTGATTGAGCCAGCATAGGAGAAGAGAACGTCGTATTTTCAGAAATTTATTAAAAGTGCAGATTTTAAATTACTTGTCAAATGCCTATATTAAGACATATTGGTAAAACTTATTAATTGGGCAGAAAATCGGGTAGAAGATAATTGAGTGATTCATGGGCTATAAGCTATATATGGCAGTCATTTCAGCCACAGGCTGCACCTGGTGACACGAACCTTCTATTTACGCCGTGTAGGAGGGTTTCTAAAGGTGGATTGGTTAGATTAAGTTAGTGGGAAAAACTGGACAAGAGGAGGCGCTCATTATATGACTTAAGGACGGGGTTATGATTTTTCCTTAATTTGTATTGCCTTTTTGATTGTTGACAAAGGAAGAATTAGAGTGAGTGGAGCATCCTGTAATTCAAAAAAACCATACTTTTTATAGTATTCTTTAGCTTTTTCGTGTAGTGCGTCTACTCTAATCGCGTAAACTCCTATTTTATCTGAGGCTGTAATCGCACTTTCAAAGGCGTGTTTTAAAAGTTTTTTCCCAAGACCCATTTTTTGAAATGACTTATCAATAGCTAACTTACCAATAAGCATTACTGGTATGGGGTATCTAGGGAATCTTTTTTGTTCTTCCTGGGATAATCCAGTTGGATTAATTTGACTCATGCAACAGGTATAATAACCTGCTATTACCTTAGGATTATCACTAGGCAAAGCGACAAAAGTTTTGTTGATGATTTCATTTTTCAGTGCATATTGTTTTAAGTACTTATCTAATTCAGGTTCCCCAGAATTAAAAGGCTCTCTTCTAATGCTGCTAGAGGAGCGTCCAATAGCTGATAAAGAAACGATATTCCAATCCACAATACGTTTTTACTCAGAGTGATATTTAATCAAACACAGACAGCAAACCTGATGAAGGTTCTGGGGGGTTTTCTAAAATTGATAACAAAAATCGACTATCTCGTTCAGATAGAGTTAAGTTATCAACCCAGACTTGAATTTCAACTTCTGTGTTATGAATCGATAATTTTTGCAGGTCGAGGGCAATCTTAAAAGTATAAAGAGAGAGTTTTAAAAAAGTCCAAAAAACCAGGAATGAATTGATTTTACTGTTTTTGGTTATTTTTGATTCTATTGTAGCTGACATAGAAACTCCTTACGTAAAAAATAGCGGACTCATAGGTGGGGAAGCATGATAACCGTAGATAGCAGCATCCCCACAATTGGGGCTTCTGCCTAATCGCTGCTTAGTCTTGGTTTTGTTCTCTATTCGTATCTGACCCCTGGCTGTTTCTTCATAGAAAGTGTTAGCCCAATCCTCCATAAGCTCTTCCTCATAATCCCCAAGGGGTGCAATAGCCAGCTCTCTTTTTTCTAAAGCCTCCCGTACCTCCCAGAACTGTTCAGCCTTAAGATTGGCAAAACGTTCTTTATCTTCAGCTGATACCCCCCAGCGGATACCTCTGGCTAAAATATTAGAGCGCTTGATAATGTCGAGTGAGCCAGCACCAACTCCAACATTGTCAACCCCAACAGCACCATTACCCCAGCGCTTCATATCGGCTAACACCATACCAGCCGCTCTCCCTGTATCGAGTTCATCTCCTAATGTTGGTTGCGAACGCACGAACCAAAGTACAGACCCTTGCCACCTAGACATTGCACTCTCATCACCACCATCACCCACATCCAAGCCATAGCGAGGTCTGTAACGTTTCAGCTTCTCTCTCCATTCGAGGGGTGTGAGTTGGTCAAATTTCACCCTTCCCATGAGGAAATAGCGGCGGGGGATGATGGATTTACCGGAATCTAACGGGAACCGCGCCTCTACCCGTGACTCCCAGAAAGCTGACCCTTCCCCATACTTAATCCTGGCATTCTCAATCCACTCTACTGAAATAGCACCATTAATCTCAATGGCGGACATCTCTTCCAAGTATTGGAGCATGGTATCCCGTGCTGGCTTACCCCAACTTTGACGATCCAATACCTTACCATTCTCATCAAACAGATGCTCTCTGAGTTCTGGCTTAATTCTGTGGATACCATCTGATTCTTTCTGGTATGCCCACGCTACATTAGGATGAGTCCAGGCGGGTATTTGTATATGAGAGCGCTTACAGGCAGCGGCAAAAGGTGTCCCGTCAGCTAATGGGTTACCAATCCTCAGCATTCGATTATTTGAGCCTACCAAACACGAATCTGCTCCCTCATCAACCTGTGGAGAAATACCGCTTGCCTCATCAACGATCAGCAGCAGCTTGTCCCCATGTATGCCCTGAAAACCATTAGAGTCAGTGCTTCTGGAGGTGAAGCCAAATGCTCTAGCATCCTCGTTGAGATTGATAAACAGTTCCCCAGCTCTGCCACCTAATTTGTGCTTATTTCGTCGAAAGCTTTTCCTGGCTTCACTCCACAAGATTTGTTTTACCTGACGTTCTGTAGGAGCAGTGGTGATACACAGTCCCTTTACTGCAAACACCCACCATATTGTCAGCACTGCACCTGAGATAAAAGATTTACCTACACCGTGTGACGCTTGTACATTAGTTACCTTGTTGTCACGAACACTTTCTAGAATAGAAATCGTGTCTGGTGTGAGATAGGGGATACCCAAAACACAGTGAGCAAACTCAACAGGTTTGCTGGAATACTCAGAGAAATTCTTGGCATTATTTGACAGTGCCAGAGTGTTCTTTTTGACTAGACGAGATGTTTTTGGAGTTAAATCACTCCCGTATAACTTCAGCATTTTTAACTTTCAGTAGATGGAAAACGTAACAGATCAATTCATCTCATTACCCAAATGTTCAAGATTTTCAACAACAACTTTAAATCCGCGTTTCTCTAACAGTTCAATTGCCATATTTACTTCATTCATATATTTCAATCCCATCCAGTTTCCAAAAATCTCAGCAGCTTTAAGTCTACTCCTTGTTGTTTCTTCAGGATTCTTCATTACTTCTTTCAATAAGCTAAGACTTAAGTCAATCATTGAGCTAATCTCCTCTCTGTAATCTCGGAGAATAGACTCTTTCGACTCCCGAATAATCTCTATTGAATTTGTAGCTACTAAGTGTTTAGCTTGATTAAGTTCGGTCTGGAAAGCGTCTATTTTTTTCCAACGCAAAACTGTCCTTTTAGATACTCCAGCAAGTTTAGCCACCTCTTTTATTGTCAAGCCGTTTGCCAGGGCTTTAGCGGCTATTGCCTGTTTTGAGGTCAAGGATACTGATAGCATGGGAAATGACATAGGGGGGTGACATTCTTATTGCCCCTAAAGGCAAGGATTCTAGTGACATTGATGCTGAAAAAATGTCACCTTTTGTTGGACTTGTCACCCCTTGAGGGTGACAGTGAGACATTTTCAGTATCTTCTTTTTCTGTACCCATTGTCCATAATGGCTTTCACGCTTATGTCACCTGGCGACATCATTCATAGAGGCAATCGCCTAAAGCTCACCCGAAAGTTGTAGGATTCGTCAGTTTCTCATACGCCTTCTCAACGTCGTAAGTATGCAACTGACCAAAAACACTCAAGGAATCATCCGTCCAGTACCCGTCATCGGTTTTTCGCCAAGAAAGGGGATGCGATTAGCATAGCTTCTAACTGCTGCTTCCTTATTCTTTCTTCCTGCTCCTGGGCTAATCTCTCCTCTGGGAAAACAGCATTTTCAGCTAACAGCCCCATTAATTTTTGAGGTTGCTGCAATAACATCTCAACTGCTTTGAGCCTATCTGATGTCCTAGTATCAGGATTCTTGGCTATTTCTAGAAGAACATTAATACAATCAGAAGAATGCTTTACAGCTTCCAGTAGAGCCTGCTTATAGCTATCAATAGCTTGCGAGTGCCCCTTGAGAATGCGTTCTTTGGCTCTTTTGAGCGCCTCCTGGAATTCCTCGTGATCACACCACCGATAGATAGTAGAACGCGCCACACCAGCAGCATTAGCCGCTTCCTGATGGTTGCAACCCATGACCAGTTTCTCAATGGCGATTAGCTGTTTTTCACTCAGAGACATATGAGACACCACGCGACTGGATGGGACAAAAAGTTATTAGTTCTTTGTGAAATCTTGAGAAAAAGTTGATAACAGTTTGATAATACTCGCCAAGCCTAAAACCCTACAGCTCCCATCATACCTCACTTTCATGGGTTTATAAAACATACCTTGAAACTGTATTGGTGCTGTCTCATTGTCCATTGATAGGGGCTTGTTGGGGATTGCACTGCAAGCTAATGGGAGCCACTTGCTCCTCTCTAAAAATCAGAAATGGTAGAGCAATCAGAAGGAAGCAAAAGCAAACTCTGTCATAATTTGGTCGTACAACAAACGGGTAATTTTCTTGACCCCCATCAACATAGACCTGAAAATGTGACCTTTTTCTGAGCTCTCCTCTGAGATCCGCCTCAGCCGTTCAAACTCAGTTGGGGAAATTTCTTCGGCATGGAAAGTACATTGCCTTTCATTATCAGGCAAGCCAGTCCCCTCAGTAGGGTGTAACACATCCCCCCTGGTTTTTCTAGAATTATCAGCTTGTTGTGTGACGGGTTCAAGCCCTTGCGTATAGTGAGTTTCGGCTTGTGTTACACCCCCATTTTCGACTACTTTTTTCCAATCAAAAACGAACTCAGAAATCTTGGAATTTATCCGAATAGCCACAGATTCAAGAATGGCTTGATGCAATGGCGGAGATTTTTCGATGCAGTACAAACGTACTTGCTTACCATCAATTCTTTTTTGCTTGCGCTTTGTCTTGAGTTCAAATTTTTTGAGAACTTTACCCAGATACTGGCAAGGCGAGGTATCCTGAGCAGATACACCGATGTTCCGCTGACGCTTGGGATCTTTGCCTTTTTCCCAGAATTCCAGTAGCTCTGGTGTCTCAGAGTGCCAGCTATTCCCCAGATTGAGGAACCATCCTATCCCCATATCAAGCAGGGTGTGGATTTGGAGCCATTTACTCCGATAGGTAGCTAGGTGGATTTTCTTCTTACAGTCTGGCTCTGATGGGTCGGTAAAAATGCTCAGTTTCTTATGCCAGCGCTGCTGTTGTAGAAGTTTGGCGGCTTCTGGATTCTTCAAAAGGAATTGAGATTCAACCGAAGAGATAAGATTTCGGTCTTTATTTTGGACGGTATGGATAAACTCAGGGTCAAAGGCTGGCTTCTCAAAAACCACGTTAAATGGGTGTAACACATCCCCCCCGGTTTTATTAGAAATATCGGCTTGTTGTGTGACGGGTTCAATCCCTTGCTTAGAGAGGGTTTCTGCTTGTGTGACACCTCCATTTTCGCTGGTGTTAGTACACCGTAATTCTTCTGTGTTATTGTCCGTTATATCCAGGGGTGTGTTTGACGGAGAATTGGCCTGCTCTTGTACTGCCAACTGCTGTACTTCTTGGAGCTTGTCAGTAAACCCCTCTTCATTGGCCTTAACCCCATCAATCTCCAGAATCAAGTGACTTGTTGCAGTCTCAATCACCTTAGTTGGGGACAGTTTCTTTGCTTCCTGGATTGTTTTATTCTCAAACCCTGGAAGCCTTTGCAACAGGCGGGATTTAGAAACCTGACGGCGTTCATCGGGGGTTTTGTTCAGCTTCCTAGCCAACTTATCAGTTTCACCTTGAGTGAGAGTTTCCGATTTATACTTGCGCTCTGATTCAGCCAGTTGAATCTTTTCTTGCTGTTCCCTTAAATCCTCGATATCATCCTCCCTCCCCTTGATAACAGCGACATCCCATCCGCTATCTCTGAGGGCATACTCAAGGCAAAGTCTGGGGTGCTCCCGCTCAAAGTTATCTTTGGCGATAACCCGACATTCGTATTCATAATGTGGGTCTACCGAGCGCTTGACTAAATCAATCGCCTTTTCAAGCAGTTTGTTCTCTCTCTCTACTTCGCTAAGACCTGAAAGAGAAATAGAGGCACAATCCAAGGTGTATTCTTTGAAGGCTTGTTGAAGTTGACCCGATGTTAGATTTTGAAAACCTATCTTTTTGTGCAAACTGGAGTGGTTTTGACAATAAACAAACTTGAGAGTTTTGGGGTCGCGATTACGCCCTAGAAATTGAACCTGAGTATCCGTTGCCGCCACACCAAAGAAAAAAGCGAATTCGTACTTGAAAAAACTTGGCATTGAGGATTCTATGCTATCGATAATTAAAGAAGCTTCACGCATATCGATGCTGACCCCAGATTCAGCACTAGGAGAGAGAATTACTGTATTGATACCATACTTGAGAATAAAAGCCTTGGGGTCACGCAAAAATTCTCTTCCTTCTTCGGTATTAGAGCTTGTACTATCAAGTCGGAAAACCTTCCTTCCTTTTTCTGATAGCATCGAATCCCATGTTTCACATTTGGTTTGAGAATCAGAGGTGATGATGATGGGAATATCAGGCGGTAGCCCCATCATAATTTTGTGGAGCTTGGAGTAATCATCAGCTTTAACATCAAACTCAAGCCATTCGCCTATCTGAGAAGCTAATCCAGCATCTATGTCCTTTTGTGAAGCCTTACGGCGGCGGCTTGACCCATCATAGAGATAAATCTTGCCCCGGTTACCGGTATAGGTATTTTGAACTTTAGTAATTTTCCTTCCGCTGAGTTTCTCAAAGTATTCAACAGTGAAGTCTGTTAGGTTGGCATCTGATAGAAAGAATGAATCCCCACCTTGGAGGGCATCAGTTACCCGCTGCTTGATAGTTTCCCGATACATACTCACAGCAGTATTGGAATGATGAAGGTGACGAGCAACGCTCTCAACCTCATCAAAGATGATTTTCTTTCCTTCAAAATGATGGGGGGAGAAATAACCCCAGCTATCCACCGCTCCAGCAACCCTTGAACTCGGATCAGCCAGAAGTATCAGTTCACCGTTGGCCTTTAAATCGCCTTGGATTTGATTCCAATGCTCTCCATTGAGCTTGTGTCCATTAGAACAGAATTGCTCCAGTAGTACATTTCTGTAGCCTCCTATGGCAGCTCCATCTGATGGATTGGCTAGGTATTTTTGGTTAGCCCACCAGCTTTTACCAGTTCCCAGTCCAGATTTTACCGCCAATCCCTCTCCAGATTTGGGAGGCTCCCAATCAAAGTACTGCTTATTGATGGTATGGTCTGGGGTAAATTTTCGCAGTTGGAGCCATTCTTTCCCTATTTCCGTTTCGAGCGCTGGGAAGTTTTCGACTAACTCATCCTTATCCCCTCTGACAACATGGAAACCTGTGTTTGGTAACTCTGGAATTGGCTTAAGGTATTGCTCAGAGGAATCATCTTTCTGTTGTGAGTTTGATTGATTGGGAGGAATGTAGCCACCGTGTTCAACACAAATGGCTTCAAATTCTTCTAGGCTAATGTATTGAATTGGTTGAGCAACAGAAATCTCATCAATATCCTTATCTTGATCTTTCTTCAACTGACCCCACCAAACAATCTTGACCTCGTAGCCCCATCGTTCTAGTAAATCAAAAGTTTTACGGTAACTCCTAACAACATGACCATTGCCAACAGCCCCGGCGTCAGGACAGAAACCAATGAGTTTAGTTCCAAGTTCATCCGATGCTTGCCCTAAGTAACGCTGTAATTGTTCTGGAGAACTAGCAAAATTAGCTCCACTAGCACCCATTACTACCCGCTGGTGTTTTTGAGCCGCCACAAACGGCTTGAGAATACCCTCAGCCATCCAAATAGCATCATTATGTGGCTCACCCTCAACTGGTCTAGTAACCGTAATGGGTAGCTCACCATTCAATAGGTGACTACTTCTTTCACCCTTTGCCCACCTGTACTTGTTTTGAGTTGCTTCATCAAGCCTGATTTGGTAGCCCGTGACCTGACCTTGTGAATCAAAAGCGGGGCAAGCCAATCCTGGCTGACCTACTGAGATTTTCCCAAACCTGATACCAGGAGTTTTCGGGCTAATACCCCGTGGAACGTGCTGATTAGGCTCAACGCTAAAGAATCCCCCCTCAGCAATGACTTGAGCCGATAACCCACGCTGCAAGAGGTTCTCACGATGTAATTTAGATAAGCCAAGATAACGGGATAACAGCCTAATATTCTTGTCCCGTTCTCTCACGGGTAAACCAGATTTCAGAAACTGCTGATAACGCCTCTCTTCTTTCTGAGCCTGCTGGCGGCGCTTCTGGGCTAATTCTGGATCATAATCATCATCATCTGATGTTTGTACCCAAGTGCTTGCCCAAGCATTGCGCCCATTGGGATTCAAGCATTTGTAGCCGTTGATAATTTCTCCCTTGGTGGCATTATTGACAGCCATGCATAAGACAAAGGATTTGCCATTATCTTCTTTTGTACGGCATTTGCCCTTGGAATCACCGCAGATTGGGCAAGGGAGGGATTTTGAGCTTGGAATGAATTTGCTCATACCACACCTCTGTGCTCACCTAATAGGGAGGCCAAAGTAGTTTTCATTCTGCCTTCATCTCCTTGAAAGTGATGGGATGAAGGCTTCTCAGTTTTTTGCTTATCTAGAGAGTGTTCACTATCAATCCACAGTTGACAAATTCCCGGTGGATTAAATACGCTCAAGTTAGTTATATGTGGTCGAAGGTGACCGAGGGAGCGTGTGAAAAGCTTTTACCAAGAAGCCTTCGACTTTTTCTTTGGAATCCAATAAAAGTCTTATTGCCCTTTATATCAAAGTAGTTGGGCTGCTGGCTATATAAAAATCTTTTTGCGGATTTATGGTGATTCGCTATGGCTAAAAAGTCATAATCATGACCCTTTAGTTTTCACAAACTCGGTTTCAGCTTCTAGCAATTCATCAAATGAACATTTATATACATCCATAAGCTTCTGTATCCCCAGAGGTGTCATCCTAGGGGCTGTTTTTAGTTGCTCCCAGTTTCTAACTGTTGAAATAGCAACACCAAGTTCTGCGGCGACCTCCTCGGCTCTCTTGCCAACTCTAAGTCTTAGGTCTTTCATGTCCATACCAAATAACTGTACCAATATATTAGCACTTAACATCTATACCAACTAATTGACAATACTAATTAATTGGTATAGATTGAGTATATAAGCTGATTAGTAAAGCAAAGCCTCACGCTGAGAGCGCGGCGAGAATCCGCAAGACCAACTAACCACTCAAAGTCCAGGTACAGCAAGCCTTCTAACTAATCAACCAATCAAATAAGGATTCATTTCCCCAAGGAATGCAGTTCCTACGACAGCGTATATACATAAACCCGTAGTGAGCTGAACGAGAGTAACCCCACATTCTCAATAGTGATTACTAATGAGAATGGTGACCCAACTCTCAAAAAGCGGCACTTCCGCTTTTAAAAAACGGCACTTCCGGGGAATAGTTCCGGAACTATTCCGGAACACTAAAACGGCACTTCCAATATGAGACTACAAAATGACTGAACATCAAGCTCAACAAAACTTTGAAGGGTTGAACAGTAATGTATTGCCACTCCCTTCCGCGACTTCCACGGCACAAGAGGAATTTCCTCAACTTTTCAGCAATAAAGATTTGCAGAAGCGGTATACGGTGAGTAGTCGGCAAGTGCGGAATTATGCCGCCATTGTTAGGGATGCTTATCCTTGGCTTGAAGGAGAATTGAAAAACGGCAATAAGTACACCGTACTTATGGTTCAACTCATTGATGAATTTAAAGAATCTGGAATGAGTTCTGCTCAGTGGATTGAGCATATTCACGATGAGAATGCTGAGAAATTACAAATTGCTCAAGTAGATGAACTGACTGAAGATGTTGGGATTACTGGAGGATTAGCCCTAATCACCCAGGAAGACAGTCCATTTGCTGGATTGGCGGTGACAACAAAAGCTTCAGATCGCGTCCAGGTCTTGCAGGGTGAGCTAGAACTCATTGAGTCATCTGCTGATGAGGACTTTGGAGATTTTCTCTCAATCACCGCAGAACTGGAAGCTGAAGATGAAGCATCGACTCAACAAGACGAGCTGGAATGGCAGGCTCTACGCAAAAAGAATGCTCAAAAGTGGCTGAAGCGCCGCGCCATCTTGGAACGGGACAAACAGCAAATCTTGCAGGGTGATGTTCCCCTACCAAAAAAGTCATGACCAGTGGGGAGCGAAAAGTCATGACACAAGCTACTCAAATCAAACCGGATGAAGTCTCAAGAGAGCGTAATCTAACCAGTCTTCAAATGGCTTTATTTATTGCTGGGGTTGATTTAGAAAGCGCTCATCAAGCAGCAAAAGTAATTACCAGCATTAAGCCTGGATTCATCATTTCCCGTGCTGAATATCAGGCAATTCATCAAGCTTTGGGAGAAATGAAATGACCCAACTACTCATTGAAATTCCCAGAATAATTACCACGCTAACTCAAGTCACCAATTTAATGCTCCGGACAGCCATGATATTCGATGCCAATTACTCAAGTTTTGTGACGATACTTGCTTATAGAGAAGGCGATTTATATAGTCAGGAGCGCGTAGCCTTCAGAGCTGTACCCCGTCCCGGCGATTTAGTTGCCTGTATAGTCTCAGGTGTAACTAAATATTTCGAGGTTTTATTTGTCGAACATTATTCTCGATTTAATCCGGAGAGAGAAGCTTATGAAGCTGACGGTATGTGTATTCATGCTTTGCCTATTTCCAATCAAGAAAGAAGTGAGAAATTAGGAGGAAATCGCTCGGCCTAAATGGGAGTAGCGCTCTCGGCGACCAAACTTTGAGCGCTAATCCCTGCACACCACAAAGCCAAAATTACTTTACGGTTTTCTAATTATGGCACAAACCACCACAGCACAAGATTTCGAGCCTTTGCCTACTTACCAGCAAACCAAAACCAGTAATGAAAGCTGGATTGCAGTAGCGACTGTTAAGACTGACCACGATGGGTCAACAACTCAACATATAAAAATCATCAGCAAGCGAAGTTAAGCCAGTAGCCGGGTGCAACTCCCGGCTTAATTCTATGGAGGAAGAAGCCACAAGACAAGTAGACCAAAACCAAGTAGAAGAAACATTTGAGCAGTTCGATTTTGATGATTACCTATTGGATTTGCTCGAAGCAGTAGACGACCAACAACAGAAACTGCAAGTATTACACGGTGTTTTTACACACAAATCGGAGGATTTAAGATGCCAAGACCAAGCTTAAGTAAGAATGCTTCACAGCGTAGAGGAAAGACACTTGCTAAGAAAACTGTTTCAAAAGCAACTTCTACAGTAAAAGCAGTCCAGAATACTGTCAAACAAGTCAAGGAAGCTGCTCAATACAGTGAGATGAGTGGTTTGAACCCCCTCGGTGTGGAAAGTGTGCAGGATGAATTACCTTCCTTCCAACCTGCTGATTATCGCGTTAAAAACCCGCTAAACCCGCCTGATAGTTTACCACAAGTATCTCAGGGTGAGTTTATCAAAGCTAGCAGAATTTATGAGGGTGCAACACGCGCTGTACAGTTAACAGGGAAAGCATTTGATTTAACCCGTGAAAGGCTTCTAGTTGAGGGTAAGAAAGCTAAAACCTTCAGCG
>JAAHHL010000640.1 GCA_010672185.1 Caldora sp. SIO3E6
CTTAGCGGGTGGCGTTACCCTACCTGATTAACAGTAAAAAGAGCCAGCGACAGGAGCATTCTCTTTCTCCTCCGCTCCTCCGCTCCTCCGCTCCTCCGCTCCCCAGCTTCAAGCGCTTTTCACCTTAAGTTGACACCAATGGTTAGTGCCTTCTGCCTCCTGCCTCCTGCCTCCTGCCTCCTGCCTCCTTAATAAAGTTGCCAAACTTTAATTGTTCCATCAGCACTACCACTGGCGAGGGTTCGTCCATCGGGACTGATAGCAAGGGACAAAACTGAGTCGTCATGAGCTTGCCCTTGGTAAAGTAGCTCCCCTGTACTAACATCCCACAAATTGATAGTTTTGTCCTTACTACCACTAGCTAAAATTTTGCCATCAGGACTAAAGACAATGGTATTAACTGACTTGGTATGTCCTGTGAGGGTTTTTTGTTCCTGAAAAGTGGTCAGATTCCAGAGCTTAATCGTGTTTTCCTCACTGCCACTGGCCAGAATTGTACCATCGGGACTAAAAGCTACGGAAAAAACGTCGAATAAATGTTTATCAAAAGTACCAATCTGTTGTCCGGTGCGAACATCCCATAGTCGAATAATATAGTCCCAACTACCGCTAGCCAGGGTCTTACCATCGGGACTAAAAGCTACCGATAAAACCTCGAATAAATGCTCTAAACTCTGCTGTTCCTTGCCAGTACCCATTTGCCATAGCTTGATAGTTTTGTCCCCACTGCCACTAGCTAAAATTTGGCCATCGGGACTAAAAGCAATGGTATTAACTGAGTTACCATGTCCTTTAATGGTGAAAAACTCTTGAAAAGTGCGAACATTCCAGAGTTTAATAGTTTTGTCCTCGCTACCGCTAGCTATGGTTTTACCTGTGGGGCTAAAAGCAATGGAACGTACTGCTTGAGAATGTCCAGAAAACCAGCTGTCACCAAAGGTACAAATTTCCCATTCTGTACTTAGTTCCCAGAGCCTAACGGTTTTGTCTCCACTACCACTAGCAACAATTTTACCATTGGGACTAAAAGCCACAGCATACACTGCACCTGAATGTTTGTTGAAGGTGGTAATTAAAGAGAGTTTAGTAGGAAGAGTAAGAGATTCCGATGAGGAAGTGGGGGAAGTTTTGGGTGGAATTTCTATTCTCCGCGTCTGCCTACTCATTTCCGGTTGAGGGAAATATGAGGTGGGATTTCTATTTGACCTGTCCTCGCGCCCCTGCGTCCCCGCGTCTAAGGCTCGTAGAATTTCTTCGGCAGATTGATACCGCAGTTTGATACTACTTTGAATCATCTTGTCCAAAATGCCACCGAGTTCCTCGCTCACTGGATTGTTGACTAAATATGCTCGCCAAGCAAAGCCACTTTCAAGGGGTTCATACAAGTCAAATGGCTCAACATTAGTCAACAGATGAATGCAAGTAACCCCTAAACTATAAAGATCACTGGCAAATACAGCTCTCCCAAAAGTTTGTTCGGGAGCTGCATAAGCCGCACTGCCAATAGTTGTCCCGGTTTTAGCTAAAGCTGTCGCTGTTGCCTGTTTAGCAGCACCAAAATCCACCAATACCAAATCTTTTCCTGAATCAGGTGGATTTAGGGTGCGACGACGAATGATATTCTCTGGCTTGATATCCCGATGAATTACTTGCCCTTGATGGATAAATTGCAACACTGGTAGTAAATCTTTGAGGAGGCTACGTATTTGTTCCTCTGGGAAAGCTCCTGTTTCCGCCAACTCTTGAGTTAGGTTTTGCCCATCGATAAATTCCTGAACAATGTATTGATGGTTATCTTGCTCAAAATGGGCTAACAATTCTGGAATTTGGGGATGCTTTCCCAACTGTTCCAAACGCACTGCTTCCTGCTGAAATAAGTCAGCAGCTTTATGAGCATTGTTTTGCCCTTGGGGGTAAAACTGCTTAATTACACAACGGGGTTTGGAGGGTTTGTACTCATCTTCTGCTAACAGAGTTCTGCCAAAACCTCCTGTAGCAATGAGTCGGATAGCACGATATCGCTGAGCCAACAACAGTTTAGTACCACAATTTTGGCAAAAATTGGCTTTTGCTGGGTTTTGGGGCTTAAGACAATGGGGGTTGAGGCAGTAGCTCATTAATTAATAAGTAATAAGTAATAAGTAATAAGTAATAAGTAATAAGCAGTAGTAGGACTTCAGTCCAAAAAGAAGCAAAGAAGGGGAGAAACAAGTCAGCTTTCCTTTAAGCCTCCTGCCTCCTGCCTCCTGCCTCCTGCCTTCTTCCTGGAGTTTTTATGTCATGGTTTTTGAGCAGATGCGACTAAGGCGGGCATGGGGACAACCAATTTATTATTGCTCATATACTTTAAGGCTGTTTCCTGGACAGCACCACGAATCTTTTCAATAAATTGACTAGATTGTGTTCGCAGAAAACCTCCTGTTCTCGCCGTTCCTTGATAAAAAGCATCAAATAGTTCCTCAACAGTTTCTAATTCCCAAATTAGTGGAATCGGTTGTACTACAGGATGGTTAAAGCCAGCCTTTGTCAAAGAATCAATGCAATTTTCCGGGTTGCTAAAATGAAAAAACGGTGGTCCTTCGGGCAAAGCAATGGCTAAATTACCCTGAGATTGAATCGCCTCATGGACAATTTGTAATCCAATAGCCTTCTTTGGGAAATCCCAGACCGTAAACGCGAATTTTCCTTGAGGGCGAATTACCCGAAAAGCTTCGCTAATTGCTTTATCTGGCTCCGCTAAATGTAAAATACCAAAATTCATGACAGCAGTGTCAAATTGTGCTGCTTCAAAAGGCAAATCCTCTGCTACCCCTTGGACAAATTCAATATTGGGATTGAATTTTTGTGCTTTGGTAACCATGGCTTCAGAAAAATCTACCCCAATTACCTGACATTGGCGTTTGAATGCCTGGGCAGCTACATAGCCAGGACCTGTAGCAATATCCAGTAATGCTGTCCCTTCCTTAGCTTGAACAGCATCGAGCAGAGTTTCAATAGCTTGAGTGGTTAGGGAACCAAAAGATGCATGATATTGGTCAACTGATTGTTGCCATCCTTGATATTCAAATTTCCGAAATTCATTAGTTATTTTATTGTCTTGTGCCATATTTTTATGGTATTAAGGGTAAACAGGGAATAAGTAACTTCGGAACAAGAGGGAAGAAGTACAGAGTTTTTTCTGAGAAAAATGATAATCTAGAATGGCTCTACGCACGCAAACAAAAAAGTCTTCTGTCCAATTAAACCTTAGCTGGTCTGGCAATACGGAACTGGTGGGGTTAGTCTTGGAAGTGGTACCTCGTGCTGCTTCTTATCTCTATCCTCAGTACACAGTTGGACTCCATGCTTGGTTTTTAGACCAAGTGCGTCAAACTGACCCGAAACTATCTGCTTACTTGCATGATAGTCAGTCTGAGAAACCTTTTACCATCTCTGGACTAGAAGGTTCCTTGCTTTCTACTGGCAAAAACTTACACCTACAAGCTAACGAAACTTACCGTTGGTATATTACGGTTCTGTCACCATCAGTAATACCCTGGCTTGCCCAATGGGTACAGGCATTGCCAGAGATCATTGAGTTACGCAATGCACCGTTAATTATTCGTGCTGCGGAGATTGCCCTAGCGCCAACTACTTACAAGGATTTGCTGGAGGATTCTCTTCCTTCGTCTACGACAAAACTCAAACTGAGTTTTGTTTCCCCCACCAGCTTTCGCCGTAAGAAGCATCACTTTCCCTTACCTGTACCTAATAATTTATTTCATAGCTATCTGCGCCGCTGGAATGACTTTTCTGGAATTAACTTTGAACAAGAAGAGTTTTTGGCATGGGTGGATGAATGTGTGCTGATTCAGCGTCACCGCTTAGAGTCAATTAAAGTGACAGCGGGAAAGAAGGGTTCAGTAACCGGATTTACTGGGGCAATTGAGCTGGGGTTGTCATCCACTGCCTCAGAACAACCAGAGTTTGAGCGGTTATTCTATGCCTTGGGACAATTTGCACCTTACTGCGGAACAGGACACAAAACAACCTTTGGGTTGGGACAAACCCGGTTAGGCTGGTTAGCAGAAGAGAAGGAACTTGTGGCTTCTACACAAGCTATCTTGGCTCAGCGGATTGCTGAATTAACGGAAGTGTTTCTGCGGCAAAGAAAGCGCACTGGTGGTACTCGTGCCAAGGATGTTGCCGAAACTTGGGCAACAATCCTCGCACGGCGGGAGTTAGGAGAACCCTTACAAGCAATCGCAACGGATTTAGAAATGCCTTATCAAACAGTAAAAACCTATGCCAAGTTAGCACGAAAAGCTTTGGCTGATTCTGAGTAGGATTTGGGAGAATAATTTATTAGCTATTAGCTAATAGCTAATAGCTATTAGCTTTTCCAATGGGCGAAAGGTGAGCTATTACTTTTTAAAAAAACCCTAGCACAATTCCGTCCCGGCATACCAGAAATTGAACCTCCTGGATGAGTACCAGCCCCTGTCAGAAATAACCCTTTAATTGGTGTCTTATAGTTAGCAATTTCCGGTAAGGGACGCAGGAAAATCATTTGATCTAAAGTCATATCTAGGTGATAATAATTTCCTTTATAGGCTCCTAGTCTCGCTCCCAATTCCGCTGGACTTTCTACCCGACGTGCTATAATTGCATCCTTAATATTCGGTGCATAATCTGCTAACTTATCGATGACCCGGTCTGCAACTTTATTTTTCAACTCATCCGTCCAACCAGTACCATTTAAACCTGTTCCTTCAGCTCCAGCAATCTGATAAGGGGCAAAAAACTCAATCCACAAGGTATGCTTACCCGTTGGTGCCATAGATGGATCGAGCACTGTTGGTACATCCAGATACAGGGAAGGGTTGGAGTCGGGGATCTGTC
>JAAHHL010000641.1 GCA_010672185.1 Caldora sp. SIO3E6
TGTTTCTTAAGAGCCGCCCCACGGGCGGCGATTGCCACCCCCTACGAATGACAGAAACACTACCTCCAACCTTAGAGCCTTAAAGCCTTAGAACCTTCTTTCCTTCTGCCCTCTGCCCTCTGCCTTCTGCCTTGTTTCTTGAAAGTAGATAGAGATTTTTTCCCTATCTCTTGTCTCCCTTGTCTTCCTTCTCCTGTACTTGATTACTGACTTATCACTGACTTAGGCTTTTTGATAGAAAAAAATGGCTATGATTTCAGTATATTCCTGATGATTAGCCTATGTTACGCTCCTTACGCTCCCTTAAAATTGACCCAAGTTATATCCCACAAATCAAATCAGCTATTAGGGAGAAGGGTTATGCTCGTCAGCAGGATTTAGCAGATGAGTTACAGATGTCTTTGAATACCCTCAGTAACTACCTCAATGGCAAACCAGTAGATTATCTGAATTTTGTTGAAATCAGTAAGCGATTGGGACTGAATTGGCAAGAGATCTCCGGTTTTGGTACATCTATTTATATAGAACGCCCTCCCATCGAATCGTCTTGTTATCAAGAAATCTTACAACCAGGTTCCCTAATTCGGATTAAGGCTCCTAATTTTATGGGCAAAACTTCCCTGATGGCTTGGATTCGCGATCGCGCAGCAGAGCATAATTATAGAACGGCATATTTAAACCTGAATGCGGCAGGTAAGACAGATTTTACTAACTCCAATCACTTTTTGAGGTGGTTCTGTATTAATGTTAGTCACAGTATGGAATTGCCCAATAGAATTGCTGATTACTGGGATGAGGAAATGTCCACTAGTAAGGTCGATAGTACCGACTATTTTCAGGAGTATCTACTGATGCAAACAGATACTCCCTTGGTTCTCTGCCTAGATGAAGTAGAGCGGGTATTTCCCTATCCCGAAGTTGCCCCAGAATTTTTGGGACTGCTACGGTATTGGCATGAACTAGCCAGGATTAATCCGATTTGGGAACGACTACGGTTGGTCATGGCTTATTCCAGGGAAGTTTATATCACCCTGAATATTAATAAGTCACCGTTTAATGTAGGACTTCCCATAGAGTTGCCAGAATTTACCCCACAACAGGTACAAGAGATTGAATTTAGAATTTAGAATTTAGAATTTAGAATTGGGAATTGGGAAAAAATAGCTATTCTAATTCATTACTCATTACTCATTACTCATTACTTATTACTTGTTACTTATTACTTGTTACTTATTACTTATTTCAAAATGGTTTATCAAGTCGGAGCAAGCCTACCTGCTAACGCTCCTAGCTATGTGGTAAGGCAAGCTGATCAACAATTATATGATGCTTTGCGGGCAGGGGAGTTATGTTATGTGTTGAACTCGCGACAGATGGGTAAGTCTAGCTTGCGAGTGCGAACTATGCAAAGGTTACAAGCTGAGGGAGTTGCTTGTGCTTTTATCGATCTTACTGCTATTGGTACTGAAGACGTGACCCCAGGGCAATGGTATGGTGGCTTGCTCAAAACTATCATCAACAACAAGAGTTTTGAGTTGTTGGAGCAGTTTAATTTGCGAGCCTGGTGGCGGGAGCGGGAAATGCTCTCTCCGGTGCAGCGCTTGCGTGAATTTGTTGAAGGAGTTTTGCTGCAGAAAATTTCTCAAAATATGGTGATTTTTATCGATGAAGTTGATAGCATCCTTAGCTTAGGCTTCAAAGATGATTTTTTTGCTTTTATCCGAGCTTGTTATAATCAGCGAGCTGACGACCCCAAATATAGACGTCTGACATTTGCTCTGTTGGGAGTGGCCGCGCCTTCGAGTTTAATTCGAGATAAAACGCCGTTTAATGTTGGTCTAGCTGTTAACTTGCAAGGCTTTCAATTAAATGAAGTCCAGCCTTTAGCCGAGGGATTGTCGGAAAAAGTTAGCAATCCGACAGCAGTGCTCAAGGAGATTTTAGCTTGGACAGGAGGACAACCGTTTCTTACCCAAAAGCTGTGTAAGTTGATTGTTACTTCTGAGTTATCTATTCCAGCAAGGAACGAAGCAGCATCAGTAGAAAAATTGGTGCGATCGCGTATTATAGAAGACTGGGAATCTCAGGACGAACCGGAGCATTTGCGAACCATACGCGATCGCTTGCTGAGCAATGAGCAACATACTGGGCGGTGGTTGGGATTGTATCAGCAGATTTTGCAAAAGGGAGCAATTGTGGCTGATGATAGCCTGGAACAAACGGAATTACGGTTGAGTGGGTTAGTAGTTAAACAGCAGGGTAAATTAACAGTTTATAACCCCATTTATCGGGCAGTTTTTAATCAAACTTGGGTTGACAAACAGTTGGCTTCCCTGCGTCCTTATAGTGGAGCGATCGCTGCTTGGTTAGCATCCGACTGTCAGGATGAATCACGTCTATTGCGGGGTAAAGCATTGCAGGATGCCTTGGAGTGGAAAGCTCACAAAATGTTGGGTGTTGAAGATGATGATTTCTTAGCTGCTAGCCAGCAATTAGACAGGCTGGAGATACAAAGAAAGTTAGATGCAGAACGTACCAAGAAGACTGAAGCATTACTGGCAGCACAGCAAAAAACCGCCAGACTGCAAAGATTTTTTCTGGGGGCAGTTAGTACAGCATTACTAGTTACTAGTATGTTGGGATTGGCAACTTTCTTTCAGTATCGCAAAGCAGTAACCAGCAAGCGCCAATCATTAATTAGCGAGATTCAGGCGCTCACTAACTCGGCGGAAGCACTCTTTACCTCGAATCAAAGGTTGGATGCACTGCTAGAAGCAATCAAGGCGAAGCGACAATGGGAAAAGTTGGGTACTAGGGTAGATGCAGAAACTAAGCTGGATATAGAAGGTGAGCTAGAAAGAGTTCTAGGGCAGGCGGTTTATGGAGTAGTTGAGAAAAATCGCTTACCAGAAAATAAGAGAGTTTTCGATATCGCTTTCAGTCCCCAGGGTAATATGCTTGCCTCTGCTTCTGAAGACAATACCATCAAACTCTGGAGCCAGGAAGGTAAATTACTCCCAACCCTTAAAGGACATCAAGGTTGGGTTTATGGAGTTGCCATTAGTCCTGATGGTAAGATGATTGCCTCGGTGGGTGAAGATAAAACCCTCAGACTCTGGAACCTTGATGGTAAGGAACTGAAAAATATTGAAGGACATACTGATGAGGTTTGGGGAGTTACTTTCAGTCCTGATGGTAAGACAATTGCTTCAGCGAGTGCGGATAATACCGTTAAACTTTGGAATCTTGACGGTACTTTGCGAACTACTCTCAGGGGACATAGCAAAAAGGTTTGGAGAGTTGCTATTAGTCTTGACGGTAAGACGATTGCCTCAGCAAGTGCGGATAATACCGTCAAACTTTGGCAACTGGACGGTACTCTACTCACTACCCTAGCAGGTCATCAAGAAGAGGTGAGAGCAGTTGCTATCAGCCCGGATGGTAAGATGATTGCCTCGGCAAGTCAGGACAAAACTGTCAAATTATGGAATAGTGACGGCACTTTACGCCAAACCCTGGAGGGACACAGTGCTCCAGTTTACGGAGTTGCCATCAGCTCTGATGGTAAAATTGCTTCAGCTAGTGCAGATAATACTGTCAGACTCTGGAGCCAGGAAGGTACATTGCTCCAAACCCTCGAAGGGCATCGTGATCGAGTGTCTACAGTTGCCTTTACTCCTGATGGTAAGATGATAGCTTCGGCGAGTTGGGACAAGACTGTCAGACTCTGGAAGCTGGAGAATGATCTGTTTACTACTCTTAGTGGACACAATGATGTAGTTATCGGAGTCAATTTCAGTCCTGATGGCAAGACTATTGCTTCAGCTTCTGATGATAAAACCGTTAGACTGTGGAACCAGGAAGGTGCTTTACTCCAAACCTTTGCAGGACATAACGCGGAAGTTTACGGAGTTACCTTCAGTCCTGACAATCAGACCATTGCCTCATCGAGTAAGAATAACATTATCAAACTCTGGAACCTTGAGGGAGAGGAGCAGAAAACTCTCGAAGGGCATGATGATGAAGTGTGGGGAGTTGCTTTCAGTCCTGACAGTAAAACCATTGTCTCAGGAAGTGGAGACAAAACCATCAATCTTTGGAATATTGATGGCACTCTACAAACTACCCTAACAGGACATCAGGAAAAGGTGTGGGGAATTTCCATTAGTCCTACTAATCACATGATTGCTTCCGGTAGCGAGGATCGGACGGTCAAACTCTGGAGCCAGGAAGGTGCTTTACTCAAAACCATCATAGGACATAAGGATGCAGTTAACGATGTTTTCATTAGTTCTGTTGGTAATTTAATTGCCTCAGCCAGTTCTGATCAAACTGCTAAACTTTGGAGTAGTGAAGGTGAGTTGCTACATACCTTCAAAGATCATCAAGAGACAGTTAGAGGAGTCTCAATTAGTCCTGATAGTCAGATGATTGCCACTGGTAGTGGGGACAAAACTGTCAAAATTTGGGGAAGGGACGGCAAATTGCAGAAAACTTTATATGGTCATAGTGGCGGAGTTTGGGGAGTGTCTTTTAGTCCGGATGGTAAGATCGTTGCTTCAGCTAGTGAGGATCAAACGGTGATTCTCTGGGAATTGGAGCAAATTCTGAGCCTGAATGAGCTAGAGTATGGTTGCCAATGGGTGCAGGATTATTTGAAGTACCATCGCAATGTGAAGGAAGAAGACCGTCGTTTGTGTGACTAGTGCTCTGAAGGCAGGAGGCAGGAGGCAGGAGGGAGGAGGCAGGAGGCAGGAGGCAGGAGGCAGGAGGCAGGAGGCAGGAGGCAGGAGGCAGGAGGCAGGAGGCAGGAGGCAGGAGGCAGGAGGCAGGAGGCAGGAGGGCGGAGGTGGGAGGAAGGAGGCGCGACGG
>JAAHHL010000642.1 GCA_010672185.1 Caldora sp. SIO3E6
TCTGTTCTGCTGCTTGGCGAGCTTGTTCAACTTGTTTAATCAGTAGGGCTTGTTCCAAAGCATAGCCTACTTGCAGGGCAACTTGCTTAAAAACTTCAATTTCCGACTCCTGCCATTCCCTGGTAGCAGAGCATTGATGAGCACCTAGTAAACCATAGAGTTTTTGTTTCAACAAAATTGGTACAACTACATTCGCTTTAACTTGCCATTTCCCCAATTGCTCCTCGTGGCAAGGAGTTAAGCCAGCTTTTGTCACATCTGCGATCGCACTGACTCTGCCTTTACGGTAAGGTTCTACATAGTCAGCAGGGAAACAAGGAACATCGGTTTCCATGTTGATAATTTGGGGCCAACCAGGCTTGACGGTCTCCACCACAATTTTGCCTTCCCAGTTTTCATCAAAGCTATAGATAACGATGCGCTCAGCTTGCATAAGTTTGAGAGATTCATCCACCGCTATCCGGAAAATTCGCTCTGGTTCCAGGGACTCCAAAATGCGGACACTAATTTCATTGAGCTGTCTAGCTTGTTGAGCTAGCTGTGTAGCTTGTTGAGCAGCGATCTGTTGCTGTTGTAGCAACAAAGAATGTTCCAGGTTATAACCGACTTGGAGCGCAACTTCCCTAACAAAGTCAATTTCCCAAGGCTGCCACTTTCTGGCTCCAGAGCATTGATGGGCAATTAACAAACCATGCAGCTTTTGGTTCTCAACGATTGGGGCCACTAAATTTGCTTGGACAGCAAAGGGTTCTAACTGTTTTAGATGGCATTCTGTCAAACCCGCTTCATAAATATTCTCCGTTGCCTGTACCCTTCCTTTAAGATAGGAATTGACATAACGTTGGGCAAAGCAAGGGTCGGTAATTTTTGCCCCTAAGGCTACGGGCCACCCCCGTACTACTGCTTCTGCTACTACCGTACCTTGCCATTGGGGGTCAAACTGATAAACTAATACCCGGTCCGCTTGCAAGACATCTTGGGTATCTTCTACCGCAGAGTTAAAGATGTCTTCTGGATTCAGGGATTTTTGTAGGTTAGAGGTAATTTGATTTAAGCGTCTGGCTCGCTCAATAGCAGTTTGTTGCTGTTGTAGCAAACTTACTTGATCCAGGGCGAAACCAACTTGAGTAGCTAATTGCTTGATAAAGTCCACCTCTGAGGACTTCCAGGTGCGAGGCTCTGAACATTGATGGGCAATCAATAAACTATGGAGCTGTTTTTGAGCGATAATCGGGGCAACTAAATTGGCTTTAACAGCAAAGGGCTCTAATTGTTTCAGATGACATTCCGTTAAACCTGCTTCATAGATATTCCCTGTAGCACTCACTCTTCCCCGCAAATAGGGTTTAATATAGCGCTGAGCAAAGCAAGGGTCAGCAATTATTGCCCCCAAAGCGGTAGGCCAACCCCTTCCCACAGATTCTGCTACCACTGTACCTTGCCATTGGGGGTCAAACTGATAAACCACAATCCGATCCGCACCTAGAGCTTCTCGAGCCTCTTCTACTACCGCATCAAAAATCTCCTCAGTGGTAAGAAACTGCCGCAGCTGCAAGGTAATTTCGTTCAACAGTCGAGCTTGCTTAGCAGCAGTTTGCTGTCGTTTGAGCAACAGACCTTGATCGAGAGCGTAGCCTACTTGAACTGCTAATTGACGAAAAAACTCAATTTCTGAATCTGTCCAACTCCTGGGCTCAGAACACTGATGGGCAATCAATAAACCAATGAGCTTCTGGTTAGTTAAAATGGGAGCAACTAAATTGGCCTTTACCTCTAGGGGTTCGAGTTGAGCAATGTGGCAATCCGTTAATCCTCCCTCATAAATGTCGGCGACTGCTTGTACTCGACCCTTCTGATAAGCTTGGGCGTAACGGTCAGCAAAACAAGGATCAGTGATTTTAATGCCTAAGGTGACAGACCAACCAGCTTCAACGGATTCCGCTACTACCTTACCGTTTAATTGAGAGTCAAATCGATAGACTATTACCCTATCAGCACCAAGAGCTTGACGAGCATCTTCAACAGTGGCATTGAAAATATCCGTTGGGTTGAGAGATTCCCGAATATGGGAAGTAATCTCATTCAACATATGTGCTCGTTCCGCAGCAGCGCCTTCTCTCTCCAACAGAGACTGGATTTGATCCGCCATCAAGTCCATGTTGGAGCGCCAGACATTCAACTCCTGGGCTAAGATAGTTGCTTTGGATTTCAAACCCAAAGTTTTTCTGTTGGTTGGAGACTCAACTTCTGCTTGCCACTCCTGTTGCACCGGAACAATGGTAACCGTCTCTTCTACAGTTGATGGAGGAGACATCTGTTGCTGCAAATCATCACCTCTTCCTCGATGGTCATTCCGATTCTCGTGCCGCTTGGTATGTCTATATATTTGAGTCATTGTGGTTGGTAGTTGCTAGGTGTTAGGTGGTAGGTGTTAGGTGTTAGGTGTTAGGTGTTAGGTGTTAAGTGGTAGGTTTAATGTTTGATAACTTAAAAAACCCCATATAAAGAAAAGCCAAAGAGTCAAAAAAATCTATATTTTCTCTCCCCAATGCCCAATTTCCAATGCCCAATGCCCAATTTCCAATTCCCAATGCCCAATTTCCAATTCCCAATTCGACCTTCTAAATTCTAAATTCTAAATTCTAAATTCTCCATCATCGGTGTCCAATCTCCAGAAGGGATAAATGCCGCCCAATAGTAGGGGTGCTGGTAATTCTGACTCTGGAGCATCTCTAGCTGTGTCTGCCGCAAGGCTTGGGAACGACCTTCATTGTTGAGCAGGCGCTGGTAATATTTCACCATTAGGTCTTTTGTTCCCGTATCATCAACTTTCCACAGACTAAACAGTTGACTCTCAGCTCCCGCCATCACCAAAGCACGGCGCAAACCATAGACACCTTCACCATTAGCAATATCTCCCACCCCTGTCTCACAAGCGGATAGCACTACCAGTTTTGTACCAGACAAATTAAGTCCAGCAGTTTCTAAAGCAGTCAGTACTCCATCTTCAGTGCCACTCTGACGCAGATTGATACCAGCTAAAGCTAAACCGGAACGCAATAGGGGATTTTCTAGGTTGGCAATTTTGGTAGGAGAGCTTGTACCAGAATCGTATTCTACCCCAATATTGGCTCGGCTGGAGAAGGGACTAGCATAGTCTGGTGCTGCTACCCGTTCAATATCTTTAAGGAAGAAACCGTGAGTAGCGATATGGAGAATACTGGGACTTTGGACTTGTTTAATCGCATTTTCGGTAGCTTGAGATTCCGTTAGCAGTTGTGCTCCCAGAAACATGGGAGCAATAGCTTGAGCTTCTTGCTTTGTACCTGGTAAAGGGCCAAATTGAAGGCTGGTAAAATCACTAGAACGACGGTTTGGCATTCTTCCCAGATCTTCATCTCCGCGTCCCCGCGTCCCCGCGTCCCCGCGTCTCCTCATCTCCGCGTCCCCGCGTCCCCGTGTCCCCGCGTCTCCCTCTCTCCGCATACCAGGACTACCATAATCAGGATTAGCAACAATAAGGGGTTGAGAGCGATGGGGAAGAGAAAGTTGTAGTTTGAGTAAGTCCCTGCCAGAGGTAAGGTAGGTAATAGTGTAGTTTTCGAGTAAGTAGCGATCGCTTTCATCTACCAGAGCAGCAAAGGGAATCAAATTGAGTTGGCTGTCGGGAGATATCAGGAGATTGCGAGTGTCACCCAGAAGGGGACGGATGGGCTGCATCAGTTGCTCATCCAGTTGACGAGCAATGGTTTTGATATTAGGAGAGGAGGAGTTTTGTAGTGCTTTACGAAACTCGGTAATCAGTTGATTGATAGGTTCAGCTGCACCTAAATCTACCCATTGAGGTTCTCCTTGGGAGTGGAGGATATAGGCAGCGTAGTGGGGTTCACCAACTTGTTCACCGCGTTGAGCTTTGGGATTGAAGGGTTTGTATAGTACTAGTTCGACTAAGGCAGCATCATCAGGGATTAACTGCTGCACTGCTTCAATGGTGACGGGTTGGGATGCAACACGGAATTCAGCACTACGGAAACTGAGGGTGTTTTCTAGCTCATTAACTTGAGCTTTGAGGGTAGCAATTTGCTGCCGATATTGTTGGGGAGGGGTATTGCCAATACCTCGGAACAGTAATGCTGCAAGTTGGGAACGAGTAGTTGCCAATTTGTCAAGTAGTTTTTGATTTTCGGGGGTTAGATTTTGGCGCAGGGTTTGCAGGTTATCCGCAACAGCATCTAGAATACGACCTTTGCGGCGTAGTAGGGTGGTGAGAGCAAGGCGGGCAGCTTGAGGATTGTTAGATGCATCTTGCAGATGGAGGGAGATAGCCCCATTAGTTGTGCCAGCGATAGTTGCCATATAGTCCTGTTTCTGGCGTTCGGAACCAATGGCAAGAGTCTTATCAAGGTTGTACTCCTCAATACTTACCCCCTGATTGAGCAAGTCAATAGCGTGGGTAATCTCACCTTTTGCCCAATACAATCCAGCCAGATTGTTGAGGCTACTTGCGACAAGGGAATGCTCATCTCCTAGCAGGCGCTGGTTCATTTCCAGAGCTTGGCGATAAAGGGGTTCGGCTTCACTGTAGCGTCCTTGACTTGAGTACAGAAATGCTAGATTGTTGAGGCTATATGCAACATCAGGATGCTCGTCTCCCAGCAGTCGTTGCTTCATTTCCAGAGCTTGGCGATAGAGGGGTTCAGCTTCACTGTAACGTCCTTGACTTGAGTACAGAAATGCTAGATTGTTGAGGCTACTTGCGACATCAGGATGCTCCTCTCCCAGCAGTCGTTGCCTCATTTGCAGTGCTTGGCGATAGAGGGATTCGACTTCACTGTAGCGTCCTTGAGAGTCGTACAGTGCTGCCAG
>JAAHHL010000643.1 GCA_010672185.1 Caldora sp. SIO3E6
ACGGGCGAATCTTGAAGGGGCAAATCTTCAACAGGCGTATCTTTACGGGGCAAATCTTGAAGGGGCGAATCTTGAGGGAGCGTATCTTTACGGGGCGAATCTTCAACGGGCATATCTTGTCGGGGCGAATCTTTACAAGGCCTATCTTTACGGAGCGAATCTTTACGGGGCATATCTTCAACGGGCGAACCTTCAACAGGCGAATCTTCAACGGGTGTATCTTGAAGGGGCGAATCTTCAACGGGCGTATCTTGTAGGGGCGAATCTTCAATGGGCGTATCTTGAAGGGGCGTATCTTGAAGGAACTATTCTTGAGGGAAGGAGATAGCAAGCCCTAAATAAAAGGTGTTAGGTATTAGGTATTAGGTGTTAGGTAAGAGGATTTTTAAGCAATCTCCAACCTTAGAGCCTTAAAGCCTTGGAACCTTCTTTCCTTGGAGCCCTCTGCCCTCTGCCTTGTTTCTTAAGAGCTCCTGAGGAGCGCTTCGCGCCCCCAATTGAATGGGAGAAACATATTTCCTACCTCCTTGGAACCTCCTTCCTCCTGCCTCCTGCCTCCTGCCTCCTGCCTCCTGCCTCGTGTTTCTTGAAAGCAATTAGCCATTAGCCATTAGCCATTAGCCATTAGCCATTAGCCATTAGCCAGAGTGTTTCTTGAAAGTCTAAGTATTCTACCGAACTTGATATTAGTTGCATTTACGATTATTTGTTGGTAGTATTATTCTATAATAGAAAAGGTGTGCGCTTATATATAAAGCTCTCTTTCGATAACTCATTTGTGGCAATCAATAGGACAGGCTGGAAGCCTGTTCCACAGGAGTTTATTCTATATCTAACACCAAATCCGGTATCGATATACCTGCTATGCCCACATTGTAGAGACGTTTCATGAAACGTCCCAGAGCAAGATTTCACGGTTTGCTCAAAATGGCTCTATTGTAACCGGATTTGGTATAACACCTAATAACAGGCTGGAAGCCTGTTCCACAGGAGTTTATTCTATATCTAATACCAAACCGGTATCGATATACCTGCTATGCCCACATTGTAGAGACGTTTCATGAAACGTCCCAGAGCAAGATTTCACGGTTTGCTCAAAATGGCTCTATTGTAACCGGATTTGGTATAACACCTAATAACAGGCTGGAAGCCTGTTCCACAACCTACTAGCTACTATCTACTACCTAACAAATATGTCTGGGGAGCCTGGAATTCAAGTCGAGAAGTCTGTTTCTGTATTGCGCAAAGATATTAAGGTTAACCCGAAATCTCTTTTTGTGTCCCTGGTAAAGGCGACAATTAATGGGGCATTCCTCAAATGGGATGAATTGGCGAAAAGTGGGGTAGAGGTTTTAGATGCTCTGGGATTAAAGACGGAGCCGGGAGCAATTGCTGGTTTATTGATTGTGCGCTCTCTGATGCAGGCAATGCAGGATTTGTTGAGGGAAAATCGGGAGTTATTGGTTAAACCGCCAGATAATCTGAAGGCATTGTATCAACAGCTCAATAACTCGTTAGCAGATGGTGAGTTAGTCATTAACCAAGACTTTTTCCTGCGCCCTCAGCAGTTGCCGATAGTGCAAGCAGCTAAGACGGGTTTTCTCCAGTGGTTAGAAGAGTTGGTGGAGAAACCGGTTGAGGCACAAAAAATTAGCGATCGCTTACCAACTTACTTTGTTTTTGCCCTTAATGATCAGTGGGTAAAGCATTCTCAAGATTATCTTATACTGAAGGAGGTATTGGATACACCCTTCACTCAAGCTAATAAACGAGAGCAGGGGTGGTTGCGTTATCGAGCATGGCTACAAAAGCGGGTGGAAGAACCGATGTTTTTGGAAGCCTTCAGCTTGAAACAGGTTTATGTACCCTTAAGAGCCTACTATGAGCGGGAGGTTAAATGTCTGCCGGAGCAGAAGTTAGAGCGAGGCATTAGTGAAGAGAAAAAGCAGGAGCAATTTGTCGTTGATTTAAATAAGGAATTGGAAACTTGGTTACAGGAAGCTAAGTCTGATGATGCCATTCGTTTGATTAGTGGAGGGCCAGGGAGCGGTAAATCTTCTTTTGGTAAAATCTTTGCTGCGCAACAGGCAGAAAAAGACAAGATTCGAGTTTTATTTATTCCTCTGCACCTGTTTAAACTCTCTGATGACTTGGTGAGAGCAGTGGGGGAGTTTGTCCAAGTTGAAGGTTTCTTGCCCCATAACCCACTAGATAGAAGTGATGGTGAGTCACGATTACTTATTATCTTTGATGGCTTGGATGAGCTATCGATGCAGGGAAAGATTGCAGCGGAAGCGGTTAGAGAGTTTGTCGAAGAAGTTAGGGCTCAAGTTAGGCAATTTAATCAGCATAAAACTCGCTTACAAGTGTTAATTAGTGGGCGAGAGGTGGTAGTGCAAGCCAGCCGTAGCAAGTTTCGCCAACCCCATCAACTGTTGTATCTTCTGCCCTATTTTGTGACAGAAGAGGAGAGAGAAGACTTTGTTGACGAGCAAAAACTGCTGGAGCAGGATCAACGGCAGCTTTGGTGGCAATCTTATGGTAAGGCTAAAGGTAAAGGATATAGGGGCATACCAGCGGAATTAGATAGGGAGAATCTCTTAGAGATTACAGCTCAACCATTGCTGAATTATCTGGTGGCTCTCAGTATCGAGCGGGATAAGTTGCAATTCTCTGAAGAGACTAATCTGAATCAAATCTATGATGATTTGCTAGAGGCAGTTTACGAGCGAGGCTATGAAAAGCATGGCTATCGTCTGACTGAGGGCATTAAGAAAGATGAATTTATCGGCATTCTGGAGGAAATTGCCCTAGCTTGCTGGCATGGAGATGGTAGAACAACTACTGTAGGAGAAATTGAGCTCCACTGCGACAATAGTGGTCTCAGAGGGATTTTAGATCGCTTTCAAGAAAGTTTTTATGAAGACACCAAAGCTAGTGTTACCCGTCTGCTAACTGCCTTTTATTTTCGGGAAAGTGGTAGTGTCAGAGTCAGTGAGAAAACTTTTGAGTTTACTCACAAGAGCTTTGGCGAGTATCTGACGGCAAAACGCATTGTTTTAGGATTAAAACTTATTCATGAAGATTTAGAGGAACGCCAAAAAAACTTTCGTAAGGGTTGTGATGAGGGTGAGGCGCTAGTAACTTGGGCAAATCTCTGCGGTGCTTCAGCAATGGATGAATATCTGTTTCGCTTTATCTGCGATGAAATCGGTTTGCAGAATCCCTCAGATGTTGGTAATTGGCAGAAGACATTGTGCAGCTTAATTGGGTTTATGCTAAATCATGGTATGCCGATGGAGCGTCTGACACCTAGACCTAATTTTCACGAAGAAATGCGACAAGCAAGGAATGCAGAAGAGGCTTTGTTAGCTGTTTTAAATACTTGCGCGAGAGTTACTAAGAACGTTTCAGAGATTCAATGGCCTTCTTCTGAGGCTTTTGGTGCGTGGATATCAAGGCTGCAAGGGCAAAGGATAGGAGCAAAGAATGTACTTGCCTTTGACTGTCTTAGCTTTCTTGATTTGCAGGGCTGTATTTTGCTTATCAGGGATTTTTACAGAGCAAATTTCGTTCAGAGCAACCTTGAAGGGGCAAATCTTGAAGGGGCGAATCTTCAAGAGGCAAATCTTCAAGAGGCAAATCTTCAAGAGGCAAATCTTCAAGAGGCAAATCTTCAAAAGGCAAATCTTCAAGAGGCAAATCTTCAAGAGGCGGATCTTCAAAAGGCAAATCTTCAAAAGGCAAATCTTCAAAAGGCAAATCTTCAATGGGCAAATCTTGAAAGGGCAAATCTTGAAGGGGCAAATCTTGAAGGGACAAATCTTGAAGGGGCAAATCTTGAAAGGGCAAATCTTGAAAGGGTGAATTTTCAATGGGCGAATCTTGGAAGGGCGAATCTTGGAAGGGCAAATCTTGGAAGGGCAAATCTTGAAGAGGCGAATCTTCAATGGGCGAATCTTCAATGGGCGAATCTTAAGGGAACTATTCTTGAGGGTAAGGACATAGCAAGCTTGACTAAGAGAATATTTATAAAGTAAAGATAAAGACGTGGGAGGTTCAAGCATCGGTAGTAGCTCAACAACTCCCAAAACTTGCCAAAGAAACAGCTGTGAGAAATTGTAGGGGCGAAGCATTTGGGCGATAATTTAAGCATATAGACCCAGCATATACCAATCCAAATGCTTCGCCCGAACCCCTGTAGTTGAATATGGGGTAACTTCCGGAAGGGTGAAGCATTGGCGAAGTAAGATTATTATCAAAGGGGGTCATCTGCCAGCGCCAATGCTTGCACCCCTACAGTGCGCGGCTCTGCTTGCGAGGACATTACTCAAGATTAATTGATCAGTAGCGATCGCTTTGTTAGGTTTTGCATTGCTCTACCCAAACTACAAGATAGTGCGATCGCTCGTAAATAGTCCCAAATATATCACTATGGTGCATCGCTCTCTTCCTATCGCCAATCCCACTCTGAGTAAATTAATTACAGAGTTAGGCTCAGAGTGTGAAAATGTCACTGCCCTAATCTATCAGCTTCAGTCACCTCACCTGAGTGAGAGACAACAAGCGGAAATTTTGGCTGAATTGCTGGCTGCCACAATTCATTTGAATGTCCACTGCGATGAAGAGTTCCAAACACTCATTGCTCAGGAGATGGAAACATTGCCAGATGATGATGAACCCGATTAGTAAGAGTTGTAGAGTTGTAGTTGTAGGTTGGGTTTCGTTCCCATTGGTGTCAACTTAACGCAAGACTCATGCCTCACAAGGAACTTAAGTTCCTTGCTAATAGCTCAAGTCCACTTAAAGTGGACTGAAGATGTTTGAGCCGATTGATATGAGTCATCTTTAGATGACTTGAG
>JAAHHL010000644.1 GCA_010672185.1 Caldora sp. SIO3E6
TGCCACTAGTTCATGTAAGTAGGCATCTGAAGGTGCAAACTCTGGAGCTGTTTCTGGTACTTGGCGGGAGCGATGGACAAAATTCACCCCGTGGTTCCAGGAAGGAGAGGTAGCACCAGCACGGCGCCCATAGACTCGCACTCCCACAATCTCAGAAATAGCCAGCTCACGGATAAAGCGGGCAACGGGTGAACCCACTTGAGCTTGGGGGGGACATACTGGAGCCTCACTCATGACATGCAACAGGTTTTGTTTGCGGCGAATTTTGACCTGAATACCACCTGTTGCTAATCGCCGCTCCAGATCCGGATTGAGTAATCTTTCTAACAAGAAAGTCAGGGCATCTTGATTTCCTTGCTGAGCTAAGTCATACGCAGAGTTGGCTAGAGACTGGTTTTCTGCTGCTGGTAGGTTAAGCCAGTCAATCCAAGCTAGCTTTTCTTGCTCAGGAGCGAGAGAGTTATGATCGGACTCAACACCATAAATGGTCGCCCCTTGGATACCTTGAGGAGCAAGGGACTCCAACAATGGCTGAATCAATTTCACTGCTGTTTCCTGCTTGGGAGTCACCTTTTTCTGCGCTACCAAGACGCTACAGAATAAATGCAGTGTTGATTCTTTCTGGACAGCTCGTACTAGCATACCCTGGGATGCCAAAGTCTGATTTAACATCCAAGCGATCGCTTGCACATCTCCCCAGTGAGCCCAATCCTTAAGCATTACTTCTGGTGGGGTCAAATCTACCCGCAACATCCACTCTAGAGCGGCTTCCCCACTAACCTGAGAGCAAATTGCCGCATCTCGGAATCCAGAGAGACGCAAATTCCGCAACTGCTCAATTACTAAGTCCGTCAACAAAGATGAATCAGGACTGTAGTCAGAATTACAAATTACCCAAAGACGCTGGTTAACCGATGATGGCTGGGACTTATCCGTTGTCTGTTGTTCAGTGACTTCTGCTGCCTGCTCCGCTGATACTTCTGGCAGGTTTTGAGTAATTACTGTAACACTAACCCCCAGAGTCTGAAGAGGTTCTTGTAGATAGCTAGCGATCGTCTCTGGTGATTCTGAATCAGGAATACTTTCTTCCTCACCCCCCAAATCGTGGTTGGTTGCTGAGCCATCAGTTGCTTCTGGGTCTGATGTTTCAGATACCTGAGCATTCTCCTTTAACTTAAGCTTAATTTGCTTGATCCAGTCTGGGCGCTCTTTACCCAAAGTACGACCATAAAGAGTAATTTCGTGAATCGGGTTGGCTAGCTCAAGGGGCAACTTAGCTTCTCCCTGTTGTCCTTTGAGTGCCTTAATCAAACGACTCACTATTTGCTGAGCTTCTAGATCTTGGTCGCTTTCACAAAGAATGTGTAAGTTATTGCCCCGCAATCTAATTTTTAAGCGCACACCTTCTTGACCGAGGGTATTGTGTACCCACTGAGCAAGGGAGGACGAATGGGTAGCAATACCTTTAGATGATGTTTCCTTTGGGTGCGCTTCTAGCAAGGGATCTTTTGGGGAATGCTGAGTGACATCCAACACTTGTCCTTTGTCCTTTGTCCTTTGTTGTTTGTTGTTTGTTGTTTGTCTTTTGTGGTTTGTCCTTGGTTCAACCAACGACCAATGACTATAGATACTCCTTTTGATAGATGATTTTATCGGCGATTCCTAAAATCTTGAGTTTTATTAACTACAAATTAGACAACCTCCTGCATTCCCCTTGAGAAGATACTGCTGCCAAAATAAATTCTTCAATTTACTTGACAACAGGACGATCTGATTGTGCCCCCTAGCTTCTCCAACTTCCCTAGCTCACTATGCATCTCAACCAAGATGAATTTCGCTAGCGGCATCTGAGATGGGGGGTATTGATAGGGGTGAGGGAAATTTTGGGTGAAATTTCCATGCTCCGCGTCTGGTGCATCTGGTGCATCTGGTGCGTCTGCTCACTCGTTTCCCCTACCTCGAATGCTAACCCTACCATAAATCTATCGGAAAAGCTAAACCTATTCCACAGGAATTAATTATGGAGCAATTGCAATTACTGGATCTAGAATAATCCTATGCCAAAAATACAGTACCCAATTCCTCAACCCCTACTTAATGTCGGCAGGGGTAGTTTATCATATCCGTAAGATTGCTCTTTACCGAAAGCGGCACCTAAGTCCATCCCTAGGAGGCATGGGAAGGGTAGCTGTCCAACCCTTGACCTTAGTCATTGGTTATTAACTAACCTATACAACTCAATAGCAATGTCACTTCTCTCTTTTGAAGCAGTAACAAATTGCCCCTTTGAATATGAATAAATCAGTAACTACCACAGAATGCTTTCTCAGTCTAGCAACTGCTCCGATGCTCCTAGGCTTACTCTCAACTCAAGTTGTCTTTTCTTGGTTACAAGAGGCTGGCATCAACAGCGAGGAATTGTTTCGAGGGGAACGCTTACCAATTCTTCACTTCCGAGATCAACCATAATCATACCAATTTTCAGCGAGGAAAACAGTACAAAATTCTTTTCAGTCGGAGATAGTTGGCTGTTCGTTTCCTCTCTCAAACCAACATTGGTAGCAAACATTGAGGAAATTGGTAGAAATTACTTGCTCAAAAAGCAGTTAGCATTAAAATATGTAAAATAAATCTAACCAAGGATAGATTTCATGGACTCCCTTCTCCAATCATCTGAACAGGAATTTACTGTGCCTTCTCCCTCGGAATCTTTTCTACGACATCGCCTCAAAATTATTGAAGATTGCTGGGAATCGGTTCTGTGCTCTGAGTGTGGGCAGGAACTGGTGGATTTACTCAACCAGCTGCGGGACTTGTGCTCTCCAGAAGGACAGATAACTGCCGCTCCAGAGTCATCTGTAGTCACAGTAATTGAAAAACTTGACCTTAGTGCTGCAATCCGGGCATCACGGGCTTTTGCTCTTTATTTCCAGCTAATTAATATTGTTGAGCAAAATTACGAACAACGGGGTCAAAAGCTCTCACGACGTGCTACGTACACAGTTGCGTCGGCGACAGCTTCTTCCGAGAGTTTACCAAACTCCTTAACCACAACAGAAGCTTCGATAAGCTCACCTGTGAACCCTAGGGAGAAAACATCACAAAATGTTGACCCAGTAGCAGATTTACTCGAAAAAAGTTGGCAAGAAGATCAAGAGCAACAACAAGATTTAGGGACATTTCATTGGCTATTTCCCCATTTGCGCAAGCAGAATGTGCCGCCTCAGTATATTCAGCGGCTGTTGGATAGTCTTGATATTCGGTTAGTATTTACAGCTCACCCCACGGAAATTGTTCGCCATACAATTCGGGGTAAACAGCGACGCATTGCTGAGATTCTGCAACAGCTGGATCAAGTAGAGGAAGCATCAAGAGCCTTAGGTTTGACCTCTTCCTGGGAAATAGAGGAGTATATCGAACAACTCAAAGAAGAGATTCGTCTCTGGTGGCGCACTGATGAGTTGCATCAAATTAAACCAACAGTGCTCGATGAGGTGGATTATACCCTCCGCTACTTCCAAGATGTACTGTTTGAGGCAATTCCTCAATTATATTACCGCCTCAAAAAATCCTTAAATCTATCCTTCCCTTGGCTCAAGCCGCCAGCCAAAAACTTCTGTCAGTTTGGCTCTTGGGTGGGTTCAGACAGAGATGGTAATCCTTCGGTGACACCTCAAGTCACTTGGCGCACCGCTTGCTATCAGAGGAATTTGGTTCTAAGTGAATATATCCAGTCAGTAGAGCATCTGATCAAATTGTTGAGCTTGTCGTTACACTGGAGTAATGTCTTGCCAGAGTTATTAGAATCTCTAGAGCAGGATCGAGCTCAAATGCCAGAAGTTTATGAACGGGTTGCCATTCGTTATCGGCAAGAACCTTACCGACTCAAACTCTCCCATATACAACAACGGCTGGAAAATACCCGCGATCGCAACCTGCATCTTTACAACCGGCGTCTCTACAATAATAAAGAAGAGCAACCCCAACAACAGTTTCCCGATATTTCTAGTCCCAGTATCTACCGTTCTGGAGCTGAATTCTTGGCAGAATTGCAGTTAATTGAGCGCAATTTAGCCGAAACAGGGTTGAGCTGCCGCGAATTGGATTATCTGATTTGTCAGGTGGAAATTTACGGCTTTAATCTGACACACCTGGATTTTCGTCAGGAAAGCACCACCCACTCAGATGCTCTCAATGAAATTACTGATTACCTGCAAATTTTGCCCAAGCCTTACAATGAGCTCTCAGAAGCAGAGCGATCTTTGTGGTTGGCAACAGAATTGCAAACTCGACGTCCCCTAATTCCAGGAGAATTACCATTTTCCGAGAAGACAGTGGAAACTATTGAAACCTTCCGGATGCTGCGGCAGTTGCAAGAAGAGTTTGGTTGCCAAATCTCCCAGGCTTATATTATTAGTATGAGCCATGATGTCAGCGACCTGCTGGAAGTATTATTATTAGCCAAGGAAGCTGGACTCTACGACCCAGCAACGGGCATCAGCACGGTTCGGGTAGTGCCACTATTTGAAACAGTAGATGATTTGAAGCGTGCTCCCAAAGTAATGAGGTCTCTGTTTGAGTTACCCTTGTATCGCGCTTGTTTGGCTGGTGGTTATCAATCAGTCAATAGTGATCAATCGAGCAACCAAGAAGCAACAGCCAACCTGCAAGAGGTAATGTTGGGTTACTCCGACAGTAATAAGGATTCTGGTTTCCTCAGTAGTAACTGGGAAATCCACAAAGCTCAAAAAGCACTACAACAAGTTGCCCAGGAATATGGAGTGGCTTTACGCATCTTCCACGGAAGGGGAGGCTCCGTTGGTCGTGGTGGTGGCCCAGCCTATAAGGCTATTCTGTCACA